>JAIKWY010000198.1 GCA_024684395.1 Oscillospiraceae bacterium | reverse complement strand
ACGATAAGATAGATCTGACGGATAATTAAAACGATGCCCTCCCTAAGCGGGAGGGCTTTCATTTTGTAAAAAGTGCCAAAGGCACAAAACGAGGTTTTTAGGGGCAGAGCCCCTAAAGCGGCTGCGGGCGCAGCACCGCCAATAATCCCTCCCCAACGAAGTGGGGGAGGTGCCGCCGAACGGCGGCGGAGGGGGCGGCCAAAACACAAAACCCGGCTTTTTCGACAAGCTACAATTATCTCCCATGTGGGAGGGCATTTTGCATAGAAATACCGCAGCGGGGCATACTTCCCGTGAGGTGATAATATGGTCACAGAATCAGACAAGCTGCCGCCCTCGCTTGCGGAGCAGCTTGCAGGGCTGCGGTATCTGACGGATGGGAGCAGCGACCTGCTGACGGAAAAGGCGGTGATCGGCGGGATCCCGTGTATGCTGCTGGCGTGTGAGGGGATGATCTCCTCGGCGGTGCTCTCGGATCTGGTCGTGAAGCCGCTCTCGGAGCTGCCCGAACTGCACGACAGCGGGGCGCTTTTCCACTGCATCCATGCGGAAAAGCTGCTCACCACGGACAGGGCGGAGGTCTTTACCTACGGCGATGTGCTGCATCGGCTGTATTCCGGCTTTGCGGTGCTCCTTGCGGAGGGACAGCGCAGTGCGATGGCATTCGGGGTGCAGGGCTTTGACCGGCGCAGCATCGGGGAGCCGTCCGGGGAGACGAACATCCTCGGAGCGCACGAGGGCTTCACCGAAGCCATCCGGACAAATCTCTCCATGCTGCGCCGCCGGATGAAAACGCCCCTGCTGAAATTCGAGCTGCACCCGGTGGGAAAGCTCAGCCGGACGGACACGGCGCTCTGCTATCTGACGGACAGGGTGCCGCCGCAGCTCGTGTCCCGCATCCGGGATGCAATTTTGCATACGGAGCTCGACACGCTGCTGACAACGGGCTATCTACAGCCATTCATCGAAGAACAGCCGAACAATCTGTTCGACAGCGTGAGCCTGACAGAGCGCCCGGATGTGCTCTGTGCCAAGCTGTTGGAAGGGCGCATCGCCGTGTTCATCGACGGGAACCCCTTTGCACTGGTCGTGCCGAAGCTCTTTGCGGAGAGCTTCCAGTCGCTCGATGATTATAGCTATAAACCGTGGTATGCGGCGTTCATCCGCTATGTGAAATACGGCGCCTTTCTGCTGACACTGCTGCTCCCGGCGCTCTATACGGCGGTGAGCGTCCATCATCCGGAGCTGCTCAATTCCACGCTGCTGCTCCTGCTGACGAAGGCCGAAGCGGACGAGCCGCTCTCGCTGCCGTTGGAAGCCATCGGCGTGCTGCTCATGTACGAGATCATCCGGGAGGCGAGCCTGCGCCTGCCGAAGGTCGTGGGCGGGGCGGTGAGCATCCTCGGCGGGCTCATCATCGGGGATGCGGCAGTCGCCTCCGGGCTCATCAGCACGCCCATGCTCACGGTCGCCGCCATCGCCGTGACAGCGGGCTTCATCGTGCCGGATCTGGCGCCGGCAGTGACCGTTCTGCGGCTGCTGTTCGTGGCAGCGGGCGGGATCTGGGGGCTGTTCGGCATCGGGCTGCTCGGGATGGCGGTGCTGTTCTGTCTGTGCAGGACGGAAACCTACGGCTTCCCGGTGACGGCACCGCTCTCGCCTTTGCATGTGCGAGGGCTGCGGGATGTGCTGACCCGGATCGGCTTCCGGAAGATGCAGACGGGCAATTTCACGGTGGAGGAATACCATGAACAGACTGGATAAGGTACAGCTTTTCTCGCTGCTGCTGCTCTCGGGCGTGTGGACGGTGCTTTGCACGGCGGAACTGATCGGCACCGGCGAAATGCTCGGCGCCCTCCTCGCCTGCGGGGTGCAGTTTCTGCTGTGTCTGCCGATGATGCGGGGGAAAGTGCCGTGCTCTGCCGATGCCTTCCGGCAGCATAAATGGCTTGGCTGCGTCTATGCGGCGTACTTTCTGCTATGGGGCAGCTACGGTTTTTCGCAGCTCCGGGATGCGGCGCCGAGGGGCTTGACAGCGGAAGGCGCAGCTGTCGTCCTCCTCCTGCTGACCTGCATGTACACCAG
Source organism: Oscillospiraceae bacterium (assembly GCA_024684395.1). Taxonomy (GTDB): domain Bacteria; phylum Bacillota; class Clostridia; order Oscillospirales; family Ruminococcaceae; genus UBA3855. The sequence continues at coordinate 96,454 of JAIKWY010000198.1, read as the reverse complement.
TACGGCAGGGCTCCGTGCGGCGGGACGGGCTGCGCCGTTTCTGGTGGGGCTGCTCGTCATCGCCGTGGCGGTGCTGACGCTCGGCGCATGGAAGCGCATCGTGCCGGATCGGCTGTATTTCCGGACGGACGGCATCCGCTACGGGCTGCTCTCCTATCTGGCAGGGAGCGGAGAATTAGCGGCGGTCTGGGTGCTGCTCGGACGGCTGAAAAACGGCGCAGCTGCGGTGAAAGTTTACCTTCCGGCAAGGCTCGGGCTGTTTCTGCTGCTGTTCTGTCTGAGCATCACGGCGGGCGGACGGCTGACTGCTTCGCAGAAGTACCCGTTCCTGACGCTGACGGCGCTCGCGCAGCCCTTCGAGGGGCAGCGGGCGGATGCGCTGTATCTGCTGGCGTTCGTAATGCTGTTTGTGATGCATCTCACGCTGATGACGGGGCTTTCGGGGCATTGCCTGACGCTGCTGCATCCGGCTGCGGAGCGCTGGACGCCACTGCTCCTGCCGATGATGCTCCTGCTCTCCCGGATCTTGCCGGTGGAGGGATTACAGCTCACGGCGGCGGTCGCTATGCCGTTGCTGACAGCGGGCATCCCGCTCCTGTCGGGATACTATTATAAAAGGAGGTCTGCTGCATGAAGCGCTGTCTGCCAATTTTGCTCCTCCCGCTCCTGCTGACAGGCTGCGGGAGCGAGGGCTTTGCCGACCGGATGTATACCCGTGCCATCGGACTGCATGGCAATGTGCAGATGAGCGTGCAGGGCTTTGAACAGGAGGGCTGCACGGTCGTGGATGCCAGAAGCATCGGCGAGGCGCTGCAATATGAGGAAGCCGCCGCCGGGGGCAAGGTCTTTGTCGGGCATACGGAGCTCCTCTGCCTGGACGGAACATGTAACGCCGATGCGCCGCAGGAGCTGTTCACCGGAGAGGGCATCTCACCGGGCTGCAAGGTGCTCTATGCCCATCCTACGGCATTTCTGCGGGCGCATGATGCGGCAGAGACCGTGCATACACTGCGCATGGCAGAGCGTGACGGGCTGCTCCCGAGGACGGATCTTTCGACCGTGCTGGAGGAATGGCAGGGCATACAACAGACCGCCCTCGTTCCGGCGGAGGGCGGTCGTTCGATGGTGCTGCTGAAGCGGGACGGGCATGTGACAGCGCTTTCGGCGGAGGCATGTGCAGGGCTGCGCTGCCTGCGGCATGGGAACAGCCTTCCCTCCGTCACGCTCGATGACGGTTCAGAGGTCGCTGTCACATCTGCAAAACTGCGCAGGACAGCGGAAAACGGCGCTGTCTGCTATACCGTGACGCTCCGGACGGATGCCGCACCGGGACAGCGCCGCCTGTTACAGGAACAGATGCAGACCGGATGCGAGACCGCAGTCCGGGAGATGCTTGCCGCTGGGGCGGATGTCATCGGCGTGCAGGAGGTCTGTGAAAAATACGGCATCCCCGCCGATCCCCTCCCGGAGGTGCAGGTGAAGGTGGAGGTCAGATAGATCAGCCATTCTTAAAAATGCTTGAAGCCGCCTTGTGCGGCGGTCTCTCACAGCACAGCAGCATTGGCGCTGCAGATAAAAAACTGCCCATCTGAAAGAACAATGGGCAGTTCATATTCTGTCATACTATCAGGAACAGCGCCAAGCGGACAATACCCGCAAGACCTGTCAGATGAAGCATAAGATGCCGGCAGGGGCTCCCTGCTTAGCCGTTGGAACGCATCGTGTACTTGATGTGCTCGATGGCAGCCTCGGCGTACTCGTTGATCTTCGGGGAAGCATTGGCAGCAAGTGCCTTCTCGTACCACTCGAGCGCCTTGTCGAGCTGCGGACGCATACCGCCGCTGCCCTTGAGGAAGATGTCACCGATGGCAAGCATACTCAGCACCAGACCTCTGTCAGCCGCCTCGGAATGCCAGTCAATGGCACGGGTCGGATCCTGCGGGAACGGATAGATGCCCTTCTCATAGCTGTCTGCTACGTTGAACATCACATGCAGCAGCACGTCACGCTCCTTCTGCTCGAGGGTCGGCATCTGGTTCTTGATCTCACGCAGGAAGCTGAACATGCTGATCATGTAGTTCTTGGTTCTCGGCTTGCCGAGGAACGTCCAGCTGCCCATCTCATCCATCTCGGAAACAGTGAAGATGGCATAATCCACCAGCTCGTCGAGCTTGGACGGGTTCTCACTGGTGAGAGCCGGAACGGAAGCGTCAGCGCCGGCAGCATCGTTCTGCTTGCGGCTCTTCTCGATGCGGTCATACAGAAGGTTGTCCTTCATATTGTTCAGGCGCTCCAGCATTTCCTTGTAGCGAGCCTGCCATACCTCGTTGGCATGGGACTCTGCACGGCGCTCCTGGAGAAGGATGTATTCGAGCATGTGGATGCTGCGCTCCATCGGCTCGAGGGACTCCATCTTCGGGATCATTGCGTGGATTCTCTCAGCGATGAGGAAATAATGGAACATCGCCATTTCCATGAAAGTATCCGCCTGCTCGCCCTTGGCAAGCTTTGCCTGACGGAACTCGTCATCTGCACGCTCCTTGAGCTGCTCAACAGTCATTCTGTCCGTGCCCTCACGCCACTGATGAGCGCCGCAGTTCGGGCAATTGATGCCGTTTCCGTGCAGTTTTTTGCCGCAGTTATAACATACCTTTGCTGCCATAATCTGTTTCTCCTTTTTCAACGGCGCAGAATGAGCCTGCTGCCGATTTTTTACTTACTTTTTAATTATAGCACAAACCCGGACAAACTGCAAGACTTTACCGTGAATTTGTCAATTTCACACAAAGAACGGACAAAATCTTATTCGGATTTCACAAATGCGAATAATTTGTGAATCGGCGGGCAGATTGCCCCCTCCGCCGCCGTTCGGCGGCACCTCCCCCGCAAGCGGGGGAGGTAGGGTTTTAAGGGGGCTTCGCCCCTTTACCCCCTGGAGTTGCCGCTCGCTGCGGCGAGCAGCAAGGGAATGGCTCCCCACGGAATGGGGAGATGTTGAGGAACGAGAACGAGGAGGACGTGGATTCCCCGCAGCCAGACGCATGCCGAGTTTTCGTTAAACTGGCGGCGCAGAACATGCGCTGTCAGTGCACCATTGTCTGAAACCCCGAAGAGCGAAACAGGAGCAGCTTTGCTGCGATGTCCTAAGAAAAAACAGCGATGTCCCCTTTGCCGAAGGCATTGGGGACATGCGGACACCAGAACGGTGCATTTTCAATTAGCGAAGCAGGACGCCTGCACGGGCTCCGTGCTCAAAGCATCTGGGCACGGAGCTCCTCGGGAGAGAGGGGGGAGAGATAGCCCGGTGCAACGTCGAATGCGGTGCGGCAGCCGGTCTGGCCCTCAGCTCTCATGCGGCTGAGCGCTCTTGCATAGGCAACGAGGACGGAAGCGGTGAACTCCGGATTGGAGCCGAGCTTCAGGGAATACTCGATCGTCTGGTCGGTCGTCTCGCCGTCGCCGGTCTTGCCGGAGCGGATCACGAAACCGCCGTGCGGCAGAGATGTATGATCACGGTCGAACTCCTCCTCGGTGATGAAGTTCACAGTGGTGTTGTACTGGTCGAAGTAGTTCTTCATGGTCTTGATGTCGTTCTCGATCTGCGCCTTGTCTGCGCCCTCCTCGGCAACGACATAGCATACACGCTCGTGCTTCTCACGGGTGGAGAGCTCGGGCTGGCTGCCGCTGCGGACTGCATCCATCGCAGCCTCGATCGGGCAGGTGTACTGGATGCCGCGCTTTACGCCCTTGACACGGCGGATGGCATCGGAGTGACCCTGGGAAACGCCCTTGCCCCAGAAGGTGTAGGTCTTGCCGCTGCGCAGGATGCTCTCGGCATACACACGATTCAGCGAGAACAGACCCGGATCCCAGCCGAGAGAGATCATCGCCAGATGACCGTTCTCCTTGGCTGCCTTGTCCACGTTGGCAAAGTGCTCCGGGATGCGTGCGTGGGTGTCGAAGCTGTCGATGACGTTGAAATCCTTGGCGAGTGCCGGGGTCTGCTCCGGCAGGTCGGTCGCGCTGCCGCCGCAGATGATGAGAACGTCAACAGCGTCCTTATACTTGGCAATGTCCGCAATGCTGTAGACCGGGATACCCGCCGTCAGGAGCTTGACGGACTCGGGCGCACGGCGTGTGAAAACGCCGACCAGCTCGGTGTCATCATTCTGACGGATGGCAAGCTCTACGCCCTTGCCGAGGTTGCCGTAGCCTGCGATGGCGATTCTGATTTTGCTCATGGGAAATGCCTCCACTTCATAAAATTAAGTTTACCCGAATATTATAGCACAAATACCGGCATTTGTAAAGAAAAAAATGTATCCGAGCTTCATTTTTTATGAATATTAAGTAAAAAGGGGCTTTTGGCTAATAAAGTTTTGTTGATAGTGGGAGAACACATGTATTTTTGACATGGACATCCCTATTTCAACCGTATGTGATGTATGCAATCACATGCAGACAGTGTCACATCCTCCGCCGGGCGGCGTTCTGTAGAAATTTCCGTTTTAAGTTTGTGCGAAATAGAGAAATTTGTCAAATCGCCCAAAAATGCTTGCTTTAATTTTCTTTTTGTGGCATAATGAATGTATCCACAAACGCTGGTGGAATGTTGGAGACAAAGGGGGATTCATGATGAAAGCAAGAATTACAGCAGGCCTGACCGCTTTGGCCATGCTCAGCTCTGCCATGCCAATGGCGGCGCTCCCGGTGATGACCGGCATCACGGCGTCTGCAGCGGACTACACCGAGGAAACCTATGGCGACCTGACCATTCACAAATATGCGAGCTATATCGAAATCGCCGGATGCGACAAGACAGTCGAGTCAGTCGAGATCCCGGCGACCATCGACGGACTGCCGGTCATCAGCATCGGCAGCTATGCTTTCAGCGACCACGGCTCTTGTCAGTTCAAGAGCATTACGCTCCCGGAGAGCATTATCAGCATCGGGCAAGGTGCATTTGAAGGCTGCAATAAGCTCGAAGAGATTGTTCTGCCGGATACGGTGCAGGAGATCGGCGCTCTGACGTTCCGGTACTGCAATTCACTGAAAAGCGTCAAGCTGCCGAAATATCTGAAAGCAATTCCCAACATGACATTTGCTGAATGCACGAACCTGACTTCCATCGAGATCCCGGCAACAGTGACCTGGATCGGTCAAAGTGCCTTCTACCGTTCAGGGCTGACTTCCATCACAATACCGGAAAACGTCCAGCTCGATACTTATGTTTTCTGGTCCTGCACACAGCTTGAAACTGCAAAGATCGGCAAGGGCGTGACGCTTTCCATGTGGTGCTTCTACGAATGTAAGGCGCTGACCTCTGTGGAACTCCCGGAGGATCTCGAAACGATTCCGCAAAAATGCTTCCAGGACTGTGAAAGTCTGACATCTGTCACCATTCCGGATACGGTCAAAGAGATCGGCGAAGCTGCATTTTCTAACTGCACCTCTCTCAAAGAAGCTAAGCTGTCCGCCAATCTTGAAAAGCTAGTATTTACTTCTTTCGAGAACTGCAAGTCACTGGAGGCCATTGAGATCCCCGGCACAGTAAAAACGATCAGCCAAAGTTCATTCTCCGGCTGTGCTGCTCTGAGCAGCCTGACAATCAATGAGGGCGTGGAAACCATTGAATTCGATGCCTTCAATGGCTGCAGTGGGCTGACCGAGGTCACGCTCCCGGCATCTGTAAGATCGGTCTCCGCCGGTAACGGTCACGGCGCCTTCATGAACTGTGCAAAGCTGCAGTCCGTTAAGATTCTGAATCCGGAATGCAATTTTTATGAAGGCAGGGGCATGTTCTGCAACTACACACTCAACGACACGAGCTATTACACCGGCGTGATCTACGGCTATCCCGGCTCCACTGCGCAGACCTATGCCGAAGAATGCAGCTACCATTTTGAGCCGCTCGAAGCCGTTCTCCCTGGTGCCGGCATGGGCGACCTCAACGAGGACAACATCGTGAACGCCTCCGACGCCGCCCAGATCCTCATCGCCTCCGCCGCAGCCGGTGCAGGCGGTGACTACGGTCTGACGGAAGCCCAGATTGCCGCCGCCGACATCAACAAGGACGGCGAAGTCAACGCCTCCGATGCCGCGCTCATCCTGATCTATGCCGCCTATGTCGGATCGGCGGAGAGCCCTGTCAGCCTTGAGGAATTCCTGAAAACCAGATAAAAACCAAACGACCTCCTCCCGCACACCGGGAGGAGATCATTGTTTTAATATGCGATAAATGTATACCCGCAAGCCGTTGCATATGCCTGTGCGGTGGAATCCTTCCTGCCATAGAGCACGAGATCCGGATTGCTGCCGAATGTGTCGTCACTGGTGCAGATATCACATTCCCGATTGAATACGAACGCAGAAGTCAGGTCGTTACAGCCGTAGAACGCCAACTTGCCGATGCTGCTCACATTCATGGGCAGCTCGATCGTTTTCAGGCTCGCACAGTTATAGAATGCTGTCTCTCCGATGCTCGTCAGCGCCCCGGGAAGATCCACACGGGCAAGCTCATCGCATCCGGCGAATGCGCCCGCACCGAGCGTCTCGACCTTTGCCGGCAGCTTGATCGTGGTCAGCGGTGTGTAACTGAAAGCGCCGTCCCCGATCATCACAAGGGACGGATCCATGCCGAATCGCAGCTTCGCCATGCCCTTGCAGCCCGAAAATGCACTGTTGCCGATCACATAGACCGACCCGGGCAGCGATACGCCCGTGATGGTTTTATTGCCCTCAAAAGCGCCGTCCGCGATGCAGGTGACACCGCTGCGCACCGATACTTCACCGGCGGCCTTCTGCCCGTTAATGAGGATGCTGTTCACAACGACGAGAGGATCCTCTGACTGCTTTGCGGTCATCCATGTAGTATCCTCAAACGCATGGGCGCCGATGTGCGACACGCTCTCCGGGATCGTGACCGCACGGAGGCTGGTGAAGCCCCTGAATGCCTCGTCACCAATGGATGTCACACAGTCCTCGAACGTGACAGAGTCAAGGCAATCCGGGATATAGCCCTTCGGGTTGATCGCTGTCACAGTCTTATTCTCCACGACCCTCGGCACGGTCAGGACAGCGGTGTTGTAGGTAGAGAGGAAGCCGATCAGCTCGGCATGATCCTCATAGAGATTGTACCGGATATCATGCAGTGCAACGGATTTGATAAACCTTGCTTCCGATGTCTGATAGCCGGAAAGCAGCTCCTCCTTGGTCAGGCTCTTTCCTTCCAGTTTTTTCAGGCTGCCGCATCCTGAAAGCAGCAGACAAGCCGAAACCGCCGCAAGCAGCAGCGCAGCGGGCTTTTTGAGATTCATGTCGTTTCCTCCAGTGGTTTCTGATCCGATGCAACATCGGGCATCCGGTAGGATTTTTTGTACTCCTTCGGTGTCATGCCCATGTAGCGGCGGAATACCTTTATAAAGTAGCTCTGTGAGCTGAATGCAAAGAGATTGCTGATGTCCAGGTCGCTGTATTCAGAATACAGCAGCAAAGCGGCAGCGCTTTCCGCCTTCATGCGGTTGACATAATCGCTGAACGACACGCCGGTCTCCGCCTTGAAGATGCGGGAGAGATGCGCTTCACTGAGCCCGAGCGAAGCGGCAGCATCGCTGAGCAGCACCCGGTCATGCAGATGCCCGCTGATATACTCGATGGTCTTGACGACGGGCTTGGAATACACGCCCCGTGTCCGGATGAGGTTCATGCGGCGGGTATAGTCCTCCAGCATCTCCTTGTGGATCTCCCGGACGGCATTTTCGGTATGGCTCTCGTCCGCCTTCATGATATAGACATCGCTGAGCCGGTATGCCTCCTCCGGCGTCATGCCGTGATGGATGCAGAACCGTGCGATCAGCGCAGCAGAGACGACCATGTGATATTTCAGATTGCGCAGGGCATCCTTGCTGAGGACACCGCAGCCCTCGCTGAACAGCGGCGAATAGAAGAACCGCATCATTTCGAGATTGCCCGCAGCAATGCTCTCATAAAAGGCGATCTCACGGTCAAACGGAGCACGCTCGAACCGTTCTTCACGCTGTGAAAAAAGCTGCTGTGCCAGATGCTTTTCGGTCTCACTGCTCATGAAATACGCCCCCTTTGGTCCATGGTTACTTTTATTATAGCACATTTCCCATGAGAATGCAAGAAAAAATTCAACAATGCGGATCGTCCCCTATTCCCCCCGAGGGGAAGGGAGCTTTTTCGCAGGGACTGCGCCCCCTGCACCCGCTTTCCACACAAAATGCCCGGATAGCGGCATCATTTCTCCCCTTCCGACAGATTCCGGCAGCATACTGCACTTGACATATTTCCCCAAATGTGGTATGCTAAAGAGTAGGAACCCACTACATCGGAAAGGAGTGAGCCCATGCCGGAAACCACTTCCGCAGCGGAGACGGAGAGCCGCACTGCTGCGCCGCTTTCCATCGGCAATATCCCACTGACTGACGAAATGACCGAGGAGGAGGAAAACGCCCTCAGATCCGGCGAGCACAGCAGCTTTTCCAGCCTGATACGGAGCGGCGCTGCCATCGGCGACATCCCGCTGACTGACGAAATGACCGAGGAGGAGGAAAAAGCCCTCGAATCCGGCGAGCATAGCAGCTTTTCCCGACTGGCACGGGGCTGCCTGATCACAGGCGCCGTACTGCTGGCGCTGGCGGGGCTGTTCATGATCCTCGAAAGCAAGGCACATATCTGCTTCTTCTATACGCTCCCGCCGCACGTCCTCTCGCTCTCCTGCATCGCCGGGAGTATGCTCTCGCTGATGATCGGGCTGTTCGTTCTCGGGAAGAACACCTTCGCCATGCTGGTCATGATCCTGAGCGGCTGGACGGTGCTGCTCGTGGCTGGCACGATCTACCTCGAAGACATCGAGTCCATCCACATGCCCATCCCCAACACACAGAAGACCACTGTCATGTCCCTGTGCTCCACACCGGTCGCCACCACGCTCTACATCGACGAGCCGGCAGTGAAAGGCGTCCTCTCCCGCCACTGGAAGGTGCCTGTCCATGACCGCAATCTCCCGCTCACCGAGCTGATCGAATTGCAGGGGCAGGAGACCGGCGAGGTCTATCTCATCTTTGACGCCAAGGTATGGGCGGTCTACGATCCCGTCAAGGACACCTGGAACGACGTCCTGCACCACCCGAACGAGGTACAGTACGAGATCGCCACGGAGCCGACCGAGGTACACAAGTCCTTCACAGTAAAATGATCTGTCATAACCCGTCGGCTTTTGTCGAAAACCGCCGCAGCCCTTGACAGGCGCTCCCGGATGTGCTATACTATAGCCGGGTCCGGTAAACCGGATACTATTATGCTCTACATGCTCGCCGCCCCGGTCACAGGATCGGGGCGGTTTGCTGTTTTGCACGTTCATAATTTGTTTACAATTTCATGCGCAATCTTTCCCATCGAAAACGTTATAGTGAATAGAAAGCTGAAAAACAGTTCAGCATCTGCACGGTATCAATGCTATTACGAAAGGAGCCATGACTATGAAAAAACGGATCACTGCAATGCTTGCTGCATTTGCCATGCTGCTGACATGCAGCGCCCTGCCTGCCTTTGCAGAGGACACCACCACGCCGGAGATCGTGGATGACGACCTGATCTGGGAGCCGATGCCGCCCGAAGAGGAGGTCTACAGCGAGAACGGCCTGGTGTTCATCATCTATACACCCAACCAGTACGTCGAAGTCGTGAGGGACAAGTATGCCTGTGTGGCCGGCGTGGAGGAGGGCGTCACGAGCGTCACCATCCCTGCCGAGGTGGACGGCGTTCCGGTCAATGGCATCCTCGATGCTGCGTTCCGGAGCACCGACCTGACCGAGATCCTTGTCGGCGAGGGACAGGAGCACTTCACCTCCGTGGACGGCGTGCTGTTCGATGCGGACGGCAAAAAGCTTCTTGCCTACCCGCTCGGCAAGACCGGAAGCTATGACGTTCCGGAAGGCACCGAGCAGATCGACCGCTATGCCTTTGCAGCCCCCGAGGGCTACGAGGGGCTGACGGCGATCATTCTCCCGGAAACGCTCATCGAGATCAGCGAACATGCCCTCGAAAACCAAGGCGGGCTGACGGCGATCGACCTGCCGGATGCCTGCGAGACCGTCAAGGAAGCTGCTTTTGAAGGCTGCAAGAACGTGACCACGCTGCACGTCAGCCAGGATCTCTCCACGTTCTACAAGCCGTGCAGAGGCTGTACGAGCCTCTGTGAGATCACCGGCAGCCCGCAGAATTATCATATCATCGACAATGTGCTGTACACCAGATTGGGCAACAGACTGGTGCTGTATCCTGCCGGTCTGACGGCGGAGCGCTTTGAGATCCTGAGCAACACCGGTTCGCTGATGGCAGGCTCCTTTGCAGACAATCCCTACCTGAAGGAGCTCATCATCCACCCGACTGTCGGCACGCTCAATGACACGATCCTGAATATGGCATCGCTCGAGACGCTCGAATTCCCGGAAGGGATCTCTGACATCAACGGCACATGCTGCTGCGACTGCCCGGCGCTGACAACCGTCTATCTGCCGAAAACGCTGTCCTCCACCGGCTACAATTTCTCGACCGGCAAGGCAGGCTTCCTCGCCAACACCCCGGCGCTGACCGATGTGTATTACAATGGACTGGAAGCGCAGTTCGAGAAGATCAGCAATATCACCCGCAACAAGAACATCTACCGCAAGGGCGTGAACATCCACTTCTCCGACGAGGATCAGTATGAGCTGTTCTTCGACGGCGATGAGGAAAACGGCGGCTTTACGTATAAGGTCTATGACGGTCATGCCAAGGTCTCCGGCTATACCTTCGGCACAAAGAACAAGCCCGGTCTGAAAGACAGTCTCGTGGTCGCTTCCGAGGTCAAGGGACAGCCTGTGACGGGCGTTGAACGGAAGGCGTTCCAGAGCTTTGCCAATGTCGGCGAGATCGTCCTCCCGGACAGCATCCGCTACATCGAGGAAATGGCATTCCAGGGCTGTCTGGTCAATGTCGAGCTCCCGAAGCATCTGAGAAGCATTGGTGACAACGCCTTTTTCGGGGCAAATCTCCAGACCGTGACGCTGCCCGGTACGCTCGAGAAGATGGGTAAGTATGTCTTCCGCAAGAGCTTTGTCCGTGAGGTCATTGTGGAGGAAGGCGTGACGGTCATCGGCGAATGTGCTTTCGGTGAATGCGACAAGCTCACCTCCGTCAAGCTCCCGTCCACGCTCGAAGGCATCCACGGCTATGCATTCAATTGCACGACCGCACTGGAATCCATCGAGCTGCCCTACGGTATGACATGGATCGGCGGCTATGCCTTCAACGGCAGCGGCATCAAGAGGATCAACCTCCCGGATACACTTGTTGAGCTGAACGAGTTCGCCTTCTGCCGCTGTGAAGATCTGTCGGCGATCACCATCCCGTCCAAGCTCCAAGTGATCCAGAAGGGCGTATTCAGCGACAGCGGTCTGGAGTATGTCACCCTCCCGGAGAACGTAGAAGCGATCGAGCAGAGCGCCTTCTGTAACTGCCGGAAGCTGAAACGCATCACCATCCTGAACCCGAAGTGCCGTATTTTCGATGCAGAAGATGTCATCTGCACCAGCTATGAGATCCCGGATTATGGCACTGACATCCCCGACGATGACAGACTTCTCCCGAATCTGGTACAGTTCCCGGATATCCACTACGATTTTGTGGTCTGCGGCTATGAGAACTCCACAGCACAGGAATTTGCGGCTGCCTACAACATCCCGTTCGAGATCTACGATCCGGCGGCATATGAAGTGACGGATGCCGTTGCCCTGCAGCGTTTTCTGGTCGGTGCAGGCGCATCTGGCGCCCACAGGAACTACGACCTCAACGGCGACGAGGAGATCGACGTCTTCGATCTGGCGCTGCTGAAACACAAGCTCACCGAAAAATAAGAGAGAGGGTCAAACAGAGAGGACGGCTGCAAGAGCGCCGTCCTCTTTGTGTCTGTCATAATACATTTCAGTATGGTTGAACCAGGATCGTTTTTTTGCTCAAGCTTTTTTTCGTAAAAAAAGCTTGCAGGGATCCAAGGGACAGAGTCCCTTGGTCGCTCACCGCAGTGAGCGAGATCCCCTTGCCGCAGAGCGCTCTGCAAGGGGTGAATTTCAAAAACAGTCCAGTGGACTGTTTTTGAAAGAGGGGACGCTCTGCAAGAGAGAGCGTCCCCTACCCATCCTCTTAACAAGTCTCTCCTCGCCGTTCAGCGGCGACAAACAGTTTTCCACAATTGAGCTGCGCTGCAAAAGCCCTCTCCCCTTTCTGTCTCTATACAGAATTACCATATCCATCCAAATGCAGAAAAACCCCTTGATATGGTCAGAAATTTCATTACCAATTTGTTAATAAAACAAATTATTGTGCTACCCCTTGACATTCACCACTAAATGTGGTATACTAAGATTACATTCAAAATATCAAAACGTTTGGAGGAATCGTTCATGAAATACACTGTTATCGGCGGAGAGATGCCGCATGAGGAAATGGAAGCCTATGTGGATATGCTTCGGAAGAAGTACCCGGAGCGCATCTTCCGTGAGATCACGTTCACGCTCGACGGCGACTTTGTAGACATCAACTACGAGTACGATGTGGTACCGTTTGACCGCATCCGCCGCATCACCGGCTATCTCGTAGGCTCGCTCGACCGCTTCAACAACGCAAAGCGTGCAGAGGAGAGCCAGCGTGTAAAGCATACCGTCTGATCAAAAGCCATCACACACTCTCATGGAACAGGACTGCTGCGGCAGTCCTGCTTTTTTATACTATTATATAAAGGCTCTGAAAAGCACCATAAGCCGCTGCAAATGCAGCGGCTTATGGCTACGCATAATAGAAAAGGGAAGGTATCGGCTTAGTTCTTGTTGGCACCGTAGGTCACCCACTGATAGTGAGCGGATACCGGAGTGGTGCCCGGGTAAACCTTGAGCCAGTCGATGACGTTGTCCTTGTTGGAAGGATCGCTGACACCCGGCCAGGTGTTCATCATGATCTTGCCGGCAACCTGCGGAACCTCACCATTCATGGTGTGAACTTCCTTGCCGTCTACATACCAGGTGATGTGGTCAGAGTACCAGTCAAAGCCATAGGTGTGGAATGCCTCAGAAGCATCGAAGCCCAGGTCGATCATGACCTCGTGACCGCCCTTTGCGTTGTGGTAGTAGTTGATCTGCATCTTGGTGGTGTCCTTGCCGAGGATCTCGATGTCGATCTCGTCCCACGGATTCTCCACGCCGTTGATCTTATCGGACGGACCGGTGTAGGTGAAGAAGGAGGAAACCACGCCATCGCACTTGATGGCCTGCATGGAGCACTCATAGTAGCCGTAGTGATAGAACTCGTTGGTTCTGTACTCGGCACCGGAATACATGTCGTGACTGCCCTTGTCCTTGTCGATGGTCAGGGTCAGGCAGCCGCCGTCGAGAGAGGTGTTGGACTCATGCCACCAGCAATCGAAGCAGGAGCCGTTCGTCCAGCCGTTGGAAGCGATGAAGTCGCCTGCATCACCGGTGCGGAAGTCGGAAACCATTTTCTGGTTTGCCATCATGGGCGTGCCCTTGTCCTCAATGCCGAATGCATTGCCCTGCTGCTGGGTCGGAGCCTCTGTAGCCTCGGTGGGAGCCTCTGTCGGCTGGGTCGGAGCCTGTGTCGGCTCAACAGCATCGCCGATCGGCAGCTTGTCGATGAGCTCAACGATGAACTTCAGGATGTTCAGGGAATCGACCTCGTCGATGGAACCGTTGCGGTCAACATCGGCATTGATCTTGCCCTGGGCGGTGATCGGATCGCCTACCATGAGGTTCTTGTTGAGGGAGATAACGTCGAGGATATCGACCTTGCCGTCCTCGTTGACATCGCCGTAGCGGGTATTGCCGGGATCAGCCTGTGTCGGATCCTGTGCATTGGTCGGATCCTGCGCATTGGTCGGCTCGGTCGGATCCTCAGAAGCAGCAGCACCGTCAGCAGTCAGTGTTGTCAGGTAGACCAGCGGAGAGTTCCAGTAAATGGTGATCTCGTTGGTGGAGTAGCTGTCGGTGTTGTCGATGTAGCAGAGAGCTGCCGGCTTGCCGGCGCAGTATGCCTTTGCTGCATCATCCTCGAGTGCGGAGTTTACGCCGCCGACGAGCATGCCCTTCATAGCCTGCTTCTTGGCGCCGGACGGACGATGGTGCGGGTTCTGCGGGGTAACAGTGCCGTAGCCGGTCATGAAGCTGTAGCCGGTCGGGTTGTTGCCGAGCAGGTAGTTGAGCTGCTGATCCGCAGCTGCCATGTAGCTGGCATCGCCGGTGAGCTGTGCAGCCAGACCGAGAATGATACCTGCATTGGCGATGGTCATGTTGCTGCCCCAGTTGTACTTGATGATGCCGACGCCGTATGCGGAGGAATTGGCTCTGCTCTTGAAGGTGTCAGCCTGGCTGACAATCGCCTTCTTGGCATTGGTGTAAGCAGTGGAGGTCTTGTCGACCTGATCCCAGGTTACGATGGCGATGTTGCCATAGTCGCCCACGGTAGACCAGTCCAGACCGTCAGCCGGATGTGCCTCGGCATAGGTCTTGTACTTCTCGTTGCCGGTCGCACGCCAGAGCTGTGCAGCAGCCCAGTAACGCTCGTCAGCATCTGTCTTGTCGCCATATTCACCGGTCACAACGTCAGCCGGGTTGGAATACGGGATAAAGCCGTTGTTCTCAAGGAAGCCCCATGCCTTCTCAGCAGCAGCGAGGCACTGCTTTGCATAGGTCGGGTTGGACTTTGCATAGACCTCGGCAGCCAGTGTCATAGAAGCGCAGAAGTCTGCGGTAGCAGTGGAGGAGACAGGCATAACGATCAGCTCGTCCTTCTCATCCTCCGGCATACAGAAAGCCGGGAAGCCTGCGCAGGTCACCTTGTGGTAAACGCCGCCCTCAGCAGTCTGCATCTTCATCATCCAGTCAAGCTCATACTTGACCTCATCGAGGATGTCAGCCGTGCCGTTGCCGCTCTCCGGGATGCCGAGGTTGTCACCGTACATATCCGGATTCTCAAGGTATGCATACAGCAGGTCAGCCACTGCCTTGGCAGCAGCTACCGGGTAACGGCCATAGTCGCCGGCATCGTGCCAGCCGCCGGACACGTCGATCTTGGTGTTGGTGTGATAGATGGTAGCCTGGGTGTTGTGACATGCCGGATGACCGAAGACCGGATCCTCAACGGCACAGCCGCAGCGCTGGAGATAGAACATCTTCACGGAATCAGCGAGCATTGCATCATACACATTGTCGCCGATGGTGAAATCATAGGACTTGCCGAGGCTGCCCACTTCGATGTAGTAGGTGCCCGGGGTGGTCACGCTGGAGAAATCGCCGACCTTGTCGGTCTCGCCTGCGGAGACATTGTTCATCTCAGCGGACAGATCAAGGGTCTTCACGACCTGCTTGGTCGCAGCGTTCACAACCTTGAAGGTGGACTCGCTGCCGGCATTTCTGACGGTAACGGTCTTCTTGCTGGTAGTCCTGTAGCCGACCTGGTTGGTCTTGACAGCCGGGATGTTGTCCTCGTCGGCGGAATAATTGACACCGCTGTCATCAAGCACCTCAAGCTTGACATTGTCGAGGTAGATGGTGTGCTCCGGAAGTGTCGGATCCTTCTCCTGGAGACCGCAGTTGAAGACGAGCTTTGCCATGATGTCGTCCGGGTACTCCATGGTGAATTCCTTTTCAACCGTCTGTACGGTCGGCCCGATGCTGAGACCCTGCCATACATAAGCGGTGTAGTCGCCGCCGGCCTGCTGGAGCATGCTCTCCACATAGCGCTCGGTCGTGCAGGAAATATCGAATGTCAGACGATATCTTGCACCCTCATACAGCGGAATGATCGCCTTGTTGAGCTGTACGGCATAGTTCTTGGTACCTACGCTGGAGATGGTGAATGCCAGCTTGCCGTCGGAAGTGCTGAGCTTGCAGGCACCGCCGCTCTCCTTGTAAAAGTCCCATTCACCAACGCCGCCTGCAAAGGCGTCATCAATGAGCAGGTCGCCGGATGCAGCCACTGCCTGGAACTGTGCCATCGGCACAGAAGTCAGCAGCATGGCGCACGCAGCGATGGATGCAATACGTCTGCGGATCTTCTTGTTCATAAAAAATCTTCCCCTCTCTGGAAATGTATTCTCCCGCTCCCTCCTCACAGGTGCGGGGTTGTCATGACAAGCCGGGCTCTCCGGCTTGCAGCTGCGGAGCAAACAAGCGCAATAATTTGCTCTACGCCGCCAATTATATTATACAGTATAAAATGCCCAAGAAACTATCATCATTTTGATAAAAATAGTAAAATCATGATGCTGTCCGGACAATTTGTCAATGTAATTTACCTATGAAACAGTTGTACTAAAACATCTGCATTTATTCCACCTTTTCGGCAGTTTGTGGGTTGCAGAGTATTAAACAATCTGTTAAAATAAAAAATGTAAACTAAATAGCACGAACCATTCACAATTAGTTGCAAATCTTTTCAAGTTTGTGCTTTTTATGAACACGACTGTTTCTTTATCATCATCTTCTGTTTCTTCCCGATCACTATGCCCTCTGTATTGAGGGCATGGTTACCGGGACATCAGGAAGATCCCGGAGGTGCTCCGGCTGATATTTGCGAACAAGACCGCAAGGTCTTGGTCATACATCGCTTTTCTTCATAATACCCTTTCTAAATTGGGGTCGGGCAGTTCCGCTGTCCGGCCAATTTTTTTGCTAT
Organism: Oscillospiraceae bacterium; assembly: GCA_024684395.1. Classification (GTDB taxonomy): domain Bacteria; phylum Bacillota; class Clostridia; order Oscillospirales; family Ruminococcaceae; genus UBA3855. Next base: position 79,705 of record JAIKWY010000198.1, on the reverse strand, counting down.
AGATCCGGCGCATCCCCGGGAAATATCCGCACATTTCCGCAGCCTGCGGAATGCCTGTCATCCATTGACATCCGCCTGATTTCGTGCTATACTGGATACAGGAGAGGCGCAAGCCCTCATCCGGAACAGCGGAAAGGAGCCATGCCATGAACGCCGAAAAAGACAGAAGAAAAAATCGGAATAAATACCTGAAGCTCCGCAAAAAGCACCCGTGGATCTCCATCCCGGTGTTTCTTTTCTCACTGATGATCTGCGCAGCGGTGTTTATGCTGCTGTTCAACCTCATCGTCCAGTTTGCCCTCGAATCCCGGCTCAACGGCGCCGTCGAGCATGTCAGCTCCCTTGCCGCCATCTACGAGGAGAGCGGTGAGGAGGCGCTGCAGCTGTACGACAAGCAGAAGATCCAGTATGTCGTGCTCGATGCGGACGGCAACCGGCTCCATTGCAGCGGTGTGCCGTCCTATGGCAGCAGACAGGGCAATTTCGACCGCCGGAGCGTGCTCAATTTCTCCTCCGGCATCACGGATGTCTATCTCTATGAGGACACCGTCGTGCCCTTCCTGCGGCAGGAGCAGAACGGCTGTGTCTGCTTCGATTACGGCGCCCTCTACAAGGCGATGGTCGAGAATCTGACGCTCAACGTCCACATCACGGACGAGTCCGACAGCCCTGATCCGAAGAAGCTGTTCGGCGAGGAAAAGGAGGAAGACCCCGAAGGCATTGCGTACCAGGCGGAGATCGGAGACGGCGAAAAGGCGATCGGACTGCCGCTCTGGATCGCATCCGACATCGGCGAAAGCGGCGAGCGGATGCTCATGCGGACAGAGCTGACCTTCCTCGTATCCGATGTCATCACCGTGCTTTTGCTTGTCGGGATGGTGGGCATCATTTTCATCGTCGTTGCCCTCTCCATGCTGTTTGATATGATCGCAGGCTTCGTGAACCAGGCACGCATCCGGCGTGTGCTGTTCACCGATATAGCGACCAAGGGCAAGAACCGCTTCTGGTTCCTGTTCAAGGGCGAACAGCTCCTCCGGAGCGGCTATGCGGGAAGGAACCGCTATGCCGTGGTCGAGATCGGGCTCGTCAAGTACCAGAGCATCTGCCTCTGCCACTCCATCGCCGAGGGCGAACGCCTGCTGGGCGAGATCCAGACAAAGCTCGACATGATGATGCAAAAGCGTGAGATCTGCGCCCATAATACAGAAGGTGCCTTTGCCGTGCTGCTGCATTATGACAATCAGAAAACGCTTTCCGAGCGTGTCAACAGCATGATCAACACCCTCCGGCAGATCGAGTCCGACCACATCCTTGCCTTCCACGCCGGCATTGCCCCTGTGAATGCCACCGGTCTGCGCTCCTTCCGCAAGGATGCGGATGTGGAGGCGGAGCTCACCAACGCCGGCAGCGCCCGTGCGATCCTCGACAGCAGCGACGAATCCGGCATCGCCTTCTTCGACCAGAAGCTCGTGGAGGAGCAGAAGTGGGAGGACACCGTCACCGAATGTGAACAAAGAGCGCTGGAGCACGAGGAATTTCTCGTCTATTACCAGCCGAAATACGATCCCCAGACCAATCTCCTCCGGGGCGCCGAGGCGCTCATCCGCTGGCAGTCGCCGGAATACGGCTTCGTGTCGCCGGGGCGCTTCATCCCGATCTTCGAGAAAAACGGCTTCATCACCGAGATCGACCACTACATGCTCGAACATGTGGCAAAAGACCAGCGCCGCTGGCTCGACCAGGGCTTTGCCTGTGTGCCGGTGTCGGTCAATGTCTCCCGTGCGCACTTCATCGAGAGCGACCTTGCCGAGCAGATCCGTGACGTGGTGGATGCTGCCAGAACGCCGCACGAGCTGATCGAGATCGAGCTGACCGAGAGCGCCTTCTTCGATGACAAAAAGGCGATGATCCGCACGATCCGCAAGCTCAAGGAATACGGCTTTGCGGTGTCGATGGATGACTTCGGCTCCGGCTACTCCTCTCTCAATTCGCTCAAGGACATGCCCCTTGACGTGCTCAAGCTCGATGCGGAGTTCTTCCGCGGCGAGGAAGCCGGCACCGACCGTGGCGAGATCGTCGTCTCCGAGGCGATCAAGCTCGCCAAGAATCTGCAGATGCGCACCGTCGCCGAGGGCGTCGAGGTCAAGGAGCAGGTGGACTTCCTGGCATCCCAGGGCTGTGACATGATCCAGGGCTACTACTTCGCCAAGCCCATGCCGGGTGCGGAGTACGAGTGCCGGATGGCAAAAGCTGCCCATGCCGCAGCGGAGCCCACACCGGAAGAAGCTGAACCCACCTGATATGCCTGTATTACGTCAGATACGCTCCCCTGTTCCTATGGAAGCAGGGGGGCTTTGTCTGTGCCGTGCGATAGAGCGCCGTTTTGTTCACATAGACTCTTTTGCTAAAATTTATGACAAATTTGTCAAAAGGGGTTGACAAATTGTATTGTTTTTAGTATAATGATATTATATACTATCACAAAGCTAAATATATACAAACTATGAACGGGAAGAAGCAAAGCAGACTACGAAAAGGAGGCGTTATCATGCTGGATTTCAGGATTGCGACGTTTTTACAGCTATGCGAGACGAGGAGCTACACCAAGACCGCAAAGCTGCTTGACATCACGCAGCCGTCAGTGACGCAGCACATCAAGTATCTACAGAAAAAATACAACTGCAAGCTGTTTTCCTATGAAGGAAAGACCCTGCATCTGACCCCGGAGGGCGAATACTTCCGCCGTCAGGCTGAGGCGATGACCAAGATGAGTGCCAAGGTCGTTGCCGATCTGCAGCGCATGACCCAGCAGCGGGCAGAGCTCCGGTTCGGGTATCCGAGAGAGCTCGGCGAGAAGGCAGCAGCCGGGATCGTGACCAAGCTGATGGCACAGCAGAGCATGAGCATCCTCCTCGAAACGGGCAGCACGGAGGAACTGCTGCGCCGGCTCGAAAACGGTCAGCTCGATGCTGTCCTGTGCGATAAATTCTGTGCGCTGCCGCATCTGGCGAGTGCGCCTGCCGTCAAAGTCCGCTTCGGCTGCTTTGCTGCGGCGTCCTTTGCCGCCACATCCCCGACCTTCAAGCGGATGCTGACCAAGCCCCTCCTGCTCCAGGACGAGGGCGCCGGCGACCGTGCCGTGCTCGGGCATCTGCTCCAGAAAAAGGGCATGAGTTTCAGTGATTTCGACACGGTGACATGCAGCAATTCCGCCGCTGTCCTGCAAGGGATGGCTGCTGCGGATCTCGGCGTGCTGTTCGGCTATGCCCCGGCGATGGAACAGAACGGCATCGCCCCCGTGGCGATCGCCGACCTGACCGAGGACAGACCGCTGCTGTTCCAGTTCCGCAAGGACGGGATGGACACGGAGGAATGCCGCAGCTTCTTTGAAGCCTTCCGCAGCGCATGGGCAGACTGGTTTGCCTCTGCGGAACACTGAGCATGGCTCATATCCTAAAAATTCAAGAAAACACAGAGCTGGGTGCAGTGCGCCCGGCTTTGTCTATGTGAGGTGCGATCCTGATGAAGAAACTACTGATCCCGTTGCTGCTCTGTGCGGCGCTGCTGACCGGATGCAGCGGCAATACCCAGAGCGAAGCGAGCCTGCCGGACCTTGACAGCATGATCTCCGAGGAGACACAGCCGGCGCAGAAGGTCTACGCCGGGCTGATCTACTACGCCACCGACCACGGCACGGTCGATGCCGCCGGCATGACGAGCTGGAAGGCGGAGCTCGAAACGATGGGCAACACCTGGAAAGCCGATGCCCTCGCCTCCGTCCCGGCAGCCTCGGACACGATCCTCGTGCTCAATGCACCGACCGAGGACATCAACCAGAACGACCTGAATGCACTCGATGCGCTGTTTGACGCAGGCGGACACATGCTGCTCGTCCTGCCGGCAAACGAGTCTGAGGTGCGCTATAAATATCTGGAGCGGGCGCTCGAGGAGTTCTGCATCCGCATGGACTATGATCTCGTGACCGATCCGGCGGAGGGACATATGCTCGAAGGCTCGAACGCCGTCCTGATGAGCCGCATCGGCACCCCGGACGGCATGTCGCTCGATGAGAAATACTACTCCGCCCCGCTGATGCTCGACAACACCCGCAGCTTCTCCTTCTTCTACAACGAAGGCTACGGCAGCATCAAGATGGACGGCTTCCTCGAAACGGACATCACGGCAGTCGGCACGCCCTGCGGCGGCACGGAGGATGACCCGGAGACCTTTGAGGGCAAGGCGCTGAAGACCATGCTCTATGCCCGTGATGAAGACCGTGGCAACGCCTCTGTCGTGGCACTGGGCAGCGGCAGCTTCCTCACCGATGCCAAGTACAGCGATGCCCTCTCCGAACAGCCCCTCGGCTGGGTGACAGCGACCATCCCGTGGATGATCTGGCTCAACAACCGGGATTGACGGCGCACATATGATCCTATTCCTCTAAACGATCATAAATGAAAACAGGCGGGATTTTAAGGTGGCGCAGCCCCCTTAAAATCCCTTTCTCCTCTGCTTGCGGGGGCATATTTGCTTGCTATCGGATATGAACAGACAAAAACAGCCCGACCGGGGACAGCATTCCGGTCGGGTGTTTTTCAGGCGTTTTTGTTTTCAGGCGTAAAAAATGGCGTTAATTCTTGTTCGGATCCAGGAACGAGGTCGGATCCGTGAACTGCTTGGCACCGCAGTTCGGACAGAAGCGCTGACCGGCTTGCAGGTACTTTCCGCACTGACCGCAAATGGCAGCACTGTCAAGAGCGATCAGCTCCGCTCTGGAAATGGCAATCTGCGCTCTGGCATCAGCGATCTGTGCGAGCAGCTCCGCAAACTCCGGCGCAGCTTTCGTGCCGTACAGCTCCTCAAACTTCTTGCCGAGTTCGATATAACCGGCGTTCAGACGGCTCTCCGCCTGGGAAATGGTGTTTTTGAGTCTGAAATACTCTGCGACCTTCTTGGAGCCGTCAAGCGCTCCCTTCGCAAGAGACTCAGCACCGGTCAGGACGTCATCGCCGATCTTGCTCAGTGTGCTCGGAATGTCTTTCATTTCCATGGGTAGACCCTCCTACTGTATAAGATTTGCAGCATCGCCGCTTCCAGCGACCTGTTGCTGTATACAAGTTTAGCATAGATCCGCAGCGTTGTCAAGCATATTCTGTGAAAATTAACAGAATTGACAAGGATTGTGATTATCATGTAAATTGGAGGGGGGAATATGTAATCATTAAGGGGAGTACGGTATCATTTTGACAATACATTGCTCAGGAAAGGCGTTCTTTTTCTCCCCCACCCCCAACCCCCTCCCCCAGGGGAGGGGGCTATTCTCGCAGGGGAGGACCCCTGCACCCCCGCTAAAGCGTTTTTCCGAAAGGCTTTCCCCTGCGCCCCCGCTATAATGCTTTTCCGAAAGGCTTTCCCCTGCATCTCGCTAAAGTGCTTTTCCAAAAGGCTTTGCCCCCTCCGGCTCACCCCGAAAATGCGCTCCCCAAAGGGAGGGGGCTTACTCCCTGCACCCTCTCCCCTGCCCCTGCATATACTGCACCACAGAAAGGAGCGGATCAGTATGTGTGGGATCGCAGGCGTGATCGCCTTCGGAGAGAGTTTACATGACCAGGAGCGCATCTTTGCCCGGATGCAGGATGCCATCGTGCGGCGTGGACCGGATCAGCGGGGAATGCTGCTCACGGAACATGCGGCGCTCATCCATACACGGCTTGCCGTCATCGACCCGGAGCACGGACGGCAGCCCATGCACAGGAGCTACCGGGACGAGGTCTATTCCATCGTCTACAACGGCGAGCTCTACAACACCGACGAGATCCGGCAGGCACTTGCCGGGCACGGCTGCCGGCTCACGACCCGTTCGGATACGGAAGCCGTGCTGATGGCATATGCCGTGTTCGGGGATGACTGCGTGCAGCTGTTCAACGGCATCTTTGCCTTTGCCGTATGGGAACAGAAGAAACAGCGGCTCTTCCTCGCCCGTGACAGGATGGGCGTCAAGCCGCTGTTCTTTCATCTGTCACCCGAAAAGCTCCTCTTCGGCTCGGAGCTTCCCTGCCTGCTGGCGCATCCGGATGTGCCGCATGAAGTCGGCATCGAGGGCATCAGCCAGCTGCTGCTCTTCGGACCGGGACGCATCCCGGGCAGCGGCGTGTTCCGTGGCATCGAAGAGCTCAAGCCCGCAGAATGTGCCTTCTATACGCAGGAGCACGGCTTGCAGAAACGCATTTACTGGAAACTCGAAGCCAAGGAGCACCCCGACAATTTCGCCCAGACCGCCGAGCATGTGCGCTTTCTCGTGACCGATGCCATCAAGCGGCAGCTCGTCTCGGATGTGCCGCTCGGGACATTCCTCTCCGGCGGTCTCGATTCGAGCCTGATCTCGTCCGTGGCAGCACGGGAATTTGCCAGGGAGGGCAGAACGCTGCATACCTTCTCGGTCGATTACCGGGACAATGACAAGTATTTCCGGAAAAGCAAGTTCCAGCCCAATTCCGACCCTGCCTATATCCGGAAAATGCAGGACTATCTCCATGCCGAGCATCACTGGACAGTCCTCGACACGCCCGCCCTCGCCGAAGCGCTCTATGCGGCGGCAGATGCCCGTGGTCTCCCGGGGATGGCGGATGTGGATGCGTCCTTGCTGCTGTTCTGCAAGGAGATCCGGGAGCATGTGACGGTGGCGCTCTCCGGCGAATGTGCCGATGAGCTGTTCGGCGGCTATCCGTGGTACCGGGACCCGGAGATCCGGGCGGCATACGGCTTCCCGTGGTCGCAGAGCACCGCCTACCGCCTTGGTTTTGCACAGCCGGAGATCGCCGGAATGCTGCGGGAACGTGCGGATGTGGATCGGGAATATCAGGAGACTCTTGCAAAGGCGGCATTCCTCCCCGGCGAAACGCCCACAGAGCGCCGGATGCGGGAGATGATGCGGCTGAACCTCGACTGGTTCATGCAGACGCTCCTTGACCGGAAGGACCGCATGAGCATGTACAGCGCCCTCGAAGTCCGGGTGCCGTTCTGCGACTACCGCATTGCGCAGTATCTCTACAATGTGCCGTGGGCGTACAAGGAGTATCAGGGCTATGAAAAGGGGCTGCTCCGGGAGGCGATGCGGGACTATCTGCCGGAGGAGATCCTCTGGCGGAAGAAGAGCCCCTATCCCAAGACCCACAATCCCGCCTATCTGGCGGCAGTCACGGCGATGCTGCGGGAGCGCCTTGCAGAGCCGGATGCGCCCGTTTTGCAGCTTGTCACACGGGATTCGCTGGAGCGTCTGCTCAGCGGCGGGGACAATGTGCAGTGGTACGGTCAGCTCATGACCCGCCCCCAGACGATCGCCTATTTTGTGCAGCTGGATCACTGGATGGAGCGGTTCGGGGTGAAGGTCACGCTATGAAACTATCCTCCCTCTCCGATGCGGAAAGGGAGGATAGTTCTGTTATGGTCTCATCGTCCCACACTCCGGACAAAACCGCCCGGAAAGCTCCTTTGCCCCGCAGTTCGGGCATTCCCAGAACTTCGGCGGCATCGGAGAGCCGCACTCCGGGCAGAACTTGCCGGTGTTGCCTTTGCTCCCGCAGCTGCATTCCCATGTGCCGTCCGCATTCCAGACGGAACCGGGCGTATTCGTCTTCTGCGGCGGGGGCAGGAGATCCGCCATGCTCGGCGTAGGAGCGGTAAAATTCGGCGCCATCACCAGCCCCATGATCTGCGTTCCCCGGAAGGATTCCAGCAGCATCTCGCAATCCACCCAGGCACCGTCCAGGATCGCCTGCAGCTCCTCCGCCGGAGGATAGCGCAGGCTTTTGTCCGCTAAGATCACCTCGCTGAGCAGCGGCGGCTCCGGCGGCGTTCCGGGCCCTTCGATCAACGCAGCGACCTCTTCGAGCACCCGGCTCCGGCATCCGACATCCATGTGCATCGTGCGCTCCTCCCCGTTCATCGTCCGGGTGAGCTCCGCCATGCGGCTGTCCTCACCGGGTATCGTCCGCAGCAGATATTTGTCCGTTCCGTCACTCCAGCGGATGTATTGGATCTGGTCTTTCATGGCAATACCTCCTTCATGCTTTGCATCCATTATAGCACAGATCCCCAAAAGATGCAAGCCGTTGACAGCATCCCCCATCTGTGCTATACTGATAATAAAGCAACACCACAGAAAGGAGCCGCCCCATGCCACAAGAGATCCGCTCATTCAGCCTGTTTGCACCCGAGGATGCAAGACCCTGCACCACACTCAACGAGACCGCCGTCAATGACCTGTCCCTCGACTATCTCAGCCGCCGCCTTGCCAAAAACGACACCGAACAGGCGGTGCTGTTCCGGATGCTGCAAGAGCTGCCGACCGATCCGGCGACCGTGCGCTGGCGGCAGGCGGTCTACTGCGACCTGCGGGAGGATCCGGACTTCTGCGCTGCCCTCATGGAGATCTTCGATGCCATGCAGTTCGGTGCCCTCGACGACGGCTATGCCAACTACAGCAATTCCGGCATCTTGCAGCTCATCGACCGGGTGCGCACCCTCGAACAGTACTGCACCGCCATCACCTCGATCAAGGAGCTCCTCAAAGGCAGGACATTCCGCTCCGAAGCGATGCAGCAGTTCTCGCAGTTTATTTCCGACATCTACGAAAGCAGCGGATTTTCGGCGCTTTCCGAGGACATCCGTGTACTCGGCGACGACATCCTCTGCATCAAGAGCATGACCCTCGGGGTCAATTTCGACCACAATTTCGCCCCGGCAGAGGTCGGCATCCTCTCGCTGAATACCTATGAATTCGGCGAAAAAGGCTTCCTCGAAAAATTCATCCGGTTCCACCGCAAACGCCACCCCGAGGACAAGGATCTGAAACAGTTCACGATGGTCACGCATACCAAACCGGCGGAGGCAAAGGAAAATCTGCTGATGAACAACCTCAACCGCCTCATCGAGGAGATGCTCCCGACTGTGACCACCAAGCTCCGCCGTGTCCTCAAACGCTATTCGGACATGAGCGGCATCCTGCTCTCCCGGCTCGGGGACGAGCTGCTGTTCTATGCCCGCTTCATCGGGCTCGAACAGCGCCTGACAGAGAAGGGCTATGCCTGCAGCATGCCCGACTGCGCAACGCAGGACACGCATCTGCGTGGTTTCTACAATGTCAAGCTGGCGCTCTGCAAGCTCGACGGCATCATCGGGAATGAGATCGTCTGCAACGATGTCGATTTCACGCAGGCGCATACCATTCTGCTCCTGACCGGTCCCAACCAGGGCGGCAAGACGGTTTTCACCCAGGGCATCGGGCTGGCATTTCTGCTGGCACAGCACGGCGTGTTCGCACCCTGTGCGGAGGGACAGCTCCGGCTCTGTGACGGCATTTTCACGCATTTTCCTGCCGATGAGAACCGCACGGTATCCTTCGGACGTCTCGGCGAGGAAGCCGTCCGATTCCGGGAGATCTGCGCCGCTGCCACGGCGGACAGCCTGCTGCTGTTCAACGAATCCTTCGCCACGACCAGCCATACAGAATCGCTATATATCGCCAAAAATGCCCTGCAATACCTCTGCGTGCTCGGTGCCAGAACATGCTTCAACACCCACATGCACGAGCTCGCCGCCGACCCCGATGCGCTCCGGACGGAGCAGGCGGTCTGCGGTGCGGTGAGCATCGTCATGGGCAAGCGTGGCACCCCGGATGCCTATCGTGTGAAGGAAGCCCCGCCCGACGGCATCAGCGACGCCAAAGCGATCGCCGAGCAGTACGGGATCACGTTCGGGCAGCTTTGCGGAGGCACCCAAGCCGGAGAATAGCATAAAACAACCCCTCCCATATCCCGGGAGGGGCTCATTCGTTATGCTTCCTTTTCCGCTTTCCTGCCAACGACCGCAAACACGATCAGCAGCAGCACACCGCAGCCCGCCGTGACAGCCGCCATGACGAGCGCCCTGTCCGTAAACAGTCGGAGCAGCCCGACCACCGCCGCAAAGATCTGCGGATCCTTGACTGCAAATGCCGCAAAATAGTCCGTCGCTTTGAGGTAGATGCACGGCAGCAGCGGCAGTACACCGCCGACCAGCACCGCCAGACCGTACCAGTACAGCAGCAGCGGCTTCTGCTTCAGATTGCAGAACAGCAGCAGCACCATCAGCAGGATCACCAGCACGATGCTGCCGATCACAGCCGGCTTCAGATAGCCCAGATACCGCTTGCCGGCATCGAGCCAGCCGTTGCGGCGCAGCGTCCCGAGCTTGAACGGATCCGCCGTGTCCTCGACGATCTGCTCCGCCTCCGTTATGATGGCTGTCGCCTTTTCCTCGAAGGCTGCGTCCTTCTCATAGCCGTTCTCATCGGCATAGTTCTCTAAATACGCCCGGACGGATGCCTCCATCTGCGGATATTCCGCCGCAATGTCCCGGCTGTCTCCGATCCCGAGCTGTGCAAAGGCCTGCTCGGTGTGCAGCTCGATCTGCTGCTCCATCATCTCCGGCGTGATCGTGTCCAGGATGACCTCCGCCGGGATGCCGGTGCTGTGCGCACGGGCAGTGAATGTCTTTTCCAGCGCCGCATAGGACTTCTCCCCGAGCGCTTCCTGCTTCGTGATATAGCGGAATGTCTCCGGTGTGAGCATCGCCTGCACAAAGAGCAGCAGCTCCGCCCCGATCAGCGCAAACACGAGCAGAAACGTCAGCAGGACATTCGGGATGTAGGCTCTGATCTTGTTCATTCCGCTGCCCCCTCTCCGGATGCAGCATAGAACTGCTTGCTCGTCAGGTCGCACAGCACGCCGATCCGGGTGGTCGAAGTGCCGAGCACCTGCGCTTCACAGGTGTACAGCGTGAGCTGATCGTTCGCCGTGGGGTTGATGTAGTGCTTGTTCGTACACTCAAACTTCACAAGCTCCCGCACGGTATAGGTAAAGACGCCGTACTGCGTGTACAGCACCGCCGTATCCCCCGGCTGGAGCTGGCTGAGATTTGCAAAGAACGTGTTCACATGGGCACTGATGACCGCATTGCCCGTCTCGCCGAGCACCTTGGAGGAGGACAGCTGACAGGCGCCACGCTCCAGCAGCTCCGGATCGGAACCCCAGAACACCGGCACCTCGATCTGTGCCGCCTCACAGCGGAGAACAGCGTACTGCTCGCCGAATGCCGGACGGATGATCTCGCCCTCTTCCGTCAGATCCTTCTCCTCCGGATCGGTGTTGATGTCGGCATTTTCCTTGATGATCAGTCCCTCCAGACCGGTACCCGGTGCACTTTTCGCCTGATCCATGAAGGCGATGCCGAGGTAGGTCTTTGCCTTCTCATATGGCACGATCATCGCCGCAATGCACACCGCCGCACAGAGGATGAACAGGCACACGCCCGTCAGGATATAGACCGGCAGGCGGCTTTTTTTCTTTTCTTCTGCCAAAGTGATCCTCCTTTATACCTCTGTTTTCCGGATATAGTAATACAGCCCCGCAAATCCGGCGACTGCCAGCACAACGCCGCCCGCTGCTGCCGCAAGGGGGAGCGTGTGGGAATAGCCTGTCTCGTCGATGCTCGTGCCGGTGGCAGCCTTGTCCACGACAATGCCGTCCTCATTCCGGATGGTCATGGAGAGATTGTTGCCCTCCACGGCATCGACCGTCACGTTCAGACCCATGTTATCCGCCGTGTCGATGTAGCTCTGGATCAGCGCCGCCTTGTCCTCTGCCGGCAGATCCTTGATGAGGCTCTTGCGCTCGTCGCCGGTCAGGCTGGCGAGAAATTCCTTTCTGGACTGCTCCGAAAGGCTGTCGATATATGCCTGCTTCTCCTCCCGGGTGAGCTTGGTGAACTCCGAGGGTGCGATGCGGGGCTCGACCGTGCCGTCCGCCTTGGTGACTGTTTCCAGGGGCTCCGTGGGCTGCGGGTCATCGGACTCCTCCGTCAGATAATCCTCCGGATCAAGCCCGAGCATGTTGCAGATCATCTCACCGCTCTGCGCATTGAAATCCTTCACGCTGTCATAAGCGGCGTCCAGCTTTTCCTGGGAATAATTGCCGGTCGCCCACTGGTTATAGCCCGCCTGGATGAGAGATTCCGGCCAGCCTGCGGCTCTCGCCTTGGCTGCGACATCATCTGCGGTATATGCCGAAGCCGTCACGCTGCCGATGCACAGCACTGCAAGCATCGAAGCAGCGATACCGCTGCAAATTTGTTTGAGTTTCATAGGATCGCTCCTTTCTGGGGATACATTTCCGGGTATACAATTTGCCTATTTTACTATTATACCAGAAAGCGCCCCATTTTGCAAGTGCAAATAGTTTCCCTTTTGCCGGCAATTTTATGCAAAATAAAGAGGACGCTTCCCAGCGTCCCCTCTCATGTCTTAGTCCTCGGCGTGTTCGCTGAGGTAGTTGACGATGTCCCCGATCGTGCGGATGCTGTCTACGGCTTCGTCCGGAATGGAGACACCCGTCGCACTTTCGAGCGCTACGATCAGCTCCACAACATCAACAGACGTACAGCCAAGATCCTCCAGGAGATCGGTATCCTCCTCCAGATCTTCCACATCCATGTCGAACTGGTCTGCCACAATTGCTGCAATTACGTTGAAATCCATACGATACCTCCGTTTCTGCGTTGTGATGTCCTGTCTTCTTCTGCAAACTTTCTTAAAAATAGTATAATGGAAAACTTCGTTCACGTCAATTGCTTATCTGACGATTTTTTATACAGAACGCGCTCTCGTTTTACGCATTATGCACAATTTCTGTACATTTTGTAATAACAAAAAGCAATATCACATCCGTTTTGTGTACCGCAGCAAAAAATCCGGATTTACCCTTGTAATTTTCTGAAAAATATGCTATCATTATAATGATAATGAGGGCATCTATAAATACTTCCCATTTTGTTTTTCTGCGAAAAGCAAAATGGATCAGGCGTGGGGCTCCGCCCCACACCCCGGCTCTAAAAACATCGTTTTTAGAGCTGCCCATCATGCATACAGACTACAGGAGGAACCAGACATGCTTGGATACAAATTCACACTGATCGGTCATCCCCTCGGGCACTCCATGTCACCGTGGATCCACGAGAGACTGTTCCGCCTTGCGGACAAGACCGCATCCTATACCCTGACGGACATCGCGCCGGAGGATCTTGACGCTTCCGTGGACGAGCTGCGTCAGCTCCGTGGCTTCAATGTGACGATCCCCTACAAGACCGCCATCCTGCCGCATCTCAAGGAGCTGGACGAATGGGCAGCCCGCTACCAGTCCGTCAATACCGTTGCCGTCAATTCCGACGGTGAACTCTTCGGCTACAATACGGACTGTGCCGGCTTCCTGCACAGCGTCGGCGAGATCCCTGCCGGATGCAAGGCGCTGCTCATCGGCTGCGGCGGCGTAGGACGCATGATGGCGACCGAATGCTATCTGCACGGCGCCGACCTGACCATCGTGGAGCGTGACCTACCCCGTGCGCAGGAGCTTGCGGAGGAGCTGGAGCGCCGCTTTGCGGAGGGCGAGTTCAAGATGCCGGAGGGCTGTCAGAAGGGCAGTGTCCGTGTGCTCGGCGAAGCGCCGGAGGAGGACTTTGACCTGCTGATGAATGCAACCCCGGTCGGCATGTACCCGAAGGTGAACGCCTGCCCGGTATCGGATGCCGTCATCGCCCGCAGCGGCAGGGTCTTCGACGTCATCTACAACCCCACCGAGACACAGCTCATCCGCAAGGCAAAGGCACTCGGCAAGGAGGCTGTCGGTGGCTCCGCCATGCTCGTATGGCAGGCAGCCGTGGCAGAGAGCATCTGGTTCAACACCCGCTTTGACCCGGAAAAGATCTGGGCACTTGTGGAGGAAATGAATGCAGAGGTCAACCGCCTCTTCCCGGCAGAGGAGGCGCAGGCATGACAGTCTTTCTCTGCGGCTTCATGGGCTGCGGCAAGAGCACCATCGGCAAGAAGCTCGCCAAGACCATGAACGTCCCCTTCACCGATATGGACACCTATATTGAAGAACAGGCAGGCAAGACCATCCCGGAGATCTTCGCCCAGGACGGCGAAGCGCATTTCCGTGATCTGGAAACGCAGGCAGTCCGTGACCTTGCCGAGCGTGACGGCATCATCGCCTGCGGAGGCGGCGCCATGCTGCGGGAGGTCAATGCACAGATCGCACAGGACAGCGGCATCGTGCTGTTCTTAGACGTGCCGTTCCGCATGTGCTACCAGCGCATCGCCAACACCGACCGTCCCATCGTGCGGCGCAGCACCCGAGAAGAGCTGTACCGGCTCTATAACAAGCGCCGTGGCATCTACCGTGCGCACAGCACCTACCGCATCCGAGCCATCCACAGCCCCACCGCTACAGTGGAGGAGATCATGAAGCTGCTGGAGACCCAGAAAGCCGATTCATCATCAACGGATCCGAGGGCGCAATGACCGCCCCGACCCGATCATTTCCCGTCATTCAGATGAGCTCCTCTCAAAACATCGTTTTAAGAGGTACCCATATCATAAAAGCGGGTCTAAGGGGGCGCAGCCCCTCCACAGTCCTCCCCCACAGGGGGAGGTGCCGCCGAACGGCGGCGGAGGGGGCGCAATCAGCATGATTCGGCTTTATCGACCATTTATTGCCGGAACAATCACACAGAATCAGGAGAAAAGCAATGATCATTTATAACGCTGAGATCTATTCCATGACCGAGGATATGCACTTCTACGGCTATGTCGAAGTAACGGACGGTAAGATCACCGCCGTGGAGCAGGGCAAGCCGGAGGCTGTCACCGAGGACGACATCGACGCAGAGGGCGGACTTCTGCTGCCGGGTCTGATCGACGCCCATACGCATCTGGGCATCATCGAGGACGGCATCGACTTCGAGGGCGATGACTGCAACGAGATCTCCGATCCGTTCACGCCCCAGCTCCGTGCGCTCGACGGCATCAATCCCTATGACCGGTGCTTCGGCGAAGCGCTCGCACACGGCATCACATCTGTGGTGGTCTCCCCCGGCAGTGCCAATGCCTGCGGCGGCGAGATGCTGCTCATGAAGACCAAGGGGCGCTGCACGGATGAAATGGCGATCGCCCCCATCGGCATGAAATTCGCCCTCGGCGAGAATCCCAAGACCGTCTACAGCGACCGTGACGAAGCGCCTGTCACCCGCATGATGACCGCTGCCCTCATCCGTGAGGGCTTGCAGAAGGCAAAGCTCTATGCCGAGCGTTTACAGCGGTTCGAGGAGCATCCGGATGAGGAGGAAACGCCCGAGTTCGATGCCAAATGCGAGGCACTGCTCCCGCTCTTAGAGGGCGACGTGAAGGCACACTTCCACTGCCACCGTGCAGATGACATCTGCACCGCTGTCCGCATCAGCAAGGAGTTCGGTCTGGACTGCGTGATCGTCCACGGCACCGGTGCGCACATCGCCGCCGACCTGTTCGGTGAATGGGGGCTGAACATCATCGTCGGTCCCATCCTCTGCGACCGCTGCAAGCCGGAAATGGCAGAGCTGATGCTCTCGAATGCGGCGATTTTGCATGAAAAAGGCTGCCACGTCGCCATCTGCACCGACCATCCCGAGGTACCGGCGCAGTATCTCCGCATGAGCGCAGCGCTCGCCGTCAAGGGCGGGCTGTCCCGTGAGGGTGCGCTCCGTGCCATCACCTCCGAGGCGGCGGACATCCTCGGCGTTGCAGACCGGATCGGACGCATCGCCGTCGGTCTGGATGCCGATCTGGTGCTGTTCAAGGATGATCCGCTCGACATCATGCAGGATCCGGTATGGGTCATGGTAGACGGCAAAGTGACTTTGCCCGCTGATCCGCTAAAATGATCATCCCGCAAGATGCCTATGAGACAGGCGTCCTGACCGTCCTGTCCAAGGATGAATTTGAGGCAAAGGATGCCGTGCGGGAATACCACGCCGTCCGGAAGATCTGCCAGTCGAAGAAAACGCACATGCTGATCCAGCGCTTCGTCTACATGCTCGCAGCGATCCCGCTCGTGCTGAATGACCTCGGGGCGCTGCTCGAGCACGAGCCGCTCGCCTTTCTGTTCTGGGCGTCGCTGGCGATCTATGTGGCAGATCTGTTCTGTCTGCTGTTCCTGAAAAGCATGATGATACCGGCGTTTCTGCTGCCGTTCTTTCTGGTGGAGGCGCTGTTCATGGGCGACTGGACAGACCTGTTCACGCTCATCCTGCCGATCGTGTCGCTGAGCATCCTGACGGTCTTCCACGAGCGCTCCCGGCGCTATGTCATCACGCATCCCGCCTATCCGGAGTTCCACATGATCGAGGTCAGGGTGCTGCGGGACGAGATGTCCAACGAGCGCACCGTTCCTTTGCCCGGCAGGCATGAGGAAAACGAATACCCCGATCTGCTCAGCGACATGCAGCCCGAACCGGATGCCATCCCGAAGCAGCAGCTCACCGACCGCAGCGTCCCCGACCCCGGCGAACCCGTGGAGGATCCGTATGCGGATATGCTGAGTGATATGCAGTATCAGGATCTCGACCGGCAGCAGAACTGATTTGATCTGAATGATATCAAAATGAGGTGAAACCCATGAAAGAAATAACCGCTGCCCAGATCACAGAAGCCGTTGCAGCCCTGTGCATCAAGGCAAACAAGATCCTTCCCCAGAATCTGGAAGCCCGCATCCATGAAGCCGCCGCCGAGGAGCAGTCCACGGTCGGCAAGGCGGTCTTTGACGACCTGATCGCCAATCTACAGGCAGCCCGTGAGGAGGATCTCCCCATCTGCCAGGATACCGGCATGGCGGTCGTCTTCATCGAGCTGGGGCAGGATGTCCATATCACCGGCGGCACCCTCCGGGAGGCAGTCGATGCCGGTGTCCACAAGGGCTATACCGAGGGCTACCTGCGCTGCTCCGTGGTCGGCGACCCGCTGCAGCGTGTGAATACCGGCGACAATACCCCCGCCGTGATCCATCTCGATCTGGTCGAGGGCGATAATATGAAGATCACCGTCTGTCCCAAGGGCTTCGGCAGTGAGAACATGTCCCGCCTGCAAATGCTGACCCCTGCCTCCGGGCGGGAGGACATCATCCGCTGGGTGGTCGATGCCGTATCGAAGGCAGGCAGCAACCCCTGCCCGCCGATGGTGCTCGGCGTCGGCATCGGCGGCAACTTCGAGGAATGCGCACTGCTGGCGAAAAAGGCGCTCTGCCGTGACGCAGCCGTCCGCAATCCCGATCCCTACTATGCAGAGATGGAAGCCGCCATCCTCGCCGAGGTCAACAAGCTCGGCATCGGCCCGCAGGGCTTCGGCGGCACCTGCACGGCGCTCTATGTCAACATCGAGCAGGGACCGACCCACATCGCCGGACTGCCCGTCTCCGTCAACGTCGGGTGTCATGTGACCCGCCATGCGGAGATCGTACTATAATTATCGGAGGTCATACCCATGCTTTTAGCAATTGACGTAGGAAACACCAACATTGTCCTCGGCTGCTTTGACGGCGACAGCATCCTGTTCCGGGAGCGCGTCTCCACCAACCAGCAGGCGACCGATCTCGAATACATCACCCGCATCCGGATGGCGCTCGACATGTACCGGATCAGCCCGGAGCAGATCACCGAGGCGATCATCTCCTCGGTCGTGCCCTCTGTGACATCGACGCTCCGCCAGGGCATCCGGAAGTATACCGGCGTGGAAGCGATGATCGTCGGTCCCGGCATCAAGACCGGGCTTTCCATTGTGATCGACAACCCCGCCCAGCTCGGCAGTGACCTTGTGGTGGATGCCGTTGCCGGTATCCATGAATACAGCCTGCCGCTCATCGTCATCGACATGGGCACGGCAACCACGCTCTCGGTCATCGACAGCAAGAAGCGCTACCTCGGCGGCGTCATCATGACGGGCGTTGCCGTTTCGACCGACGCACTCGTCAGCCGCACCTCCCAGCTCCCGAAGATCGCCTTTGAAGCGCCCAAGCACGTCATCGGCACCAATACCGTGGACTGCATGAAGAGCGGCATCATGTATGCCAATGCCAGCGCCCTCGACGGCATGATCGAGCGCATCGAGGAGGAGCTCGGCGAGCGCTGCACGGTCGTTGCCACCGGCGGACTTGCAGGCGTGATCACACCTCTTTGCCGCCGTGAGGGCATCATCCTCGACGATGATCTCCTGCTCAAGGGACTGAACCTCATCTACCAGAAGAATCAGTAAGCCCCCCCATTCAACCGCCGCTCACCATGACAAAAGGAGGGATGAAAGTATGGTAATGGAATTTCTGCGTGATAACTGGGGCCTCCTCGTTATGGTCACAGGCATCGCTTTGCTGCTCCAGTCAAACATCCACCTCGAACGCCACACCGTCGGCTCGCTCTATGCGGTCATCACACTGCTCTGCGTCCTTTCCGTGGGACAATATGCCGAAGAGATCTACGGCAGCATGCCGACCTTCTCCATCATGCGCTCCATTCTGACATTTATCAACTACAGCCTTGTATCTTTGATCCTGCTGGTCGTGGTGCGCATTTTATTCCGGGAAAGCCGGTTCTATCTGGCGATACCTGCCATTATCAACATCGTCCTGTGCGGCATTTCCATCCCGACCAAGATCGTGTTTTACTTCCTGGAGGATGTCAATTCCTTCCAGCGCGGGCCGCTCGGTTATCTGCCCTATGCAGTCGCCGCCTTCTACATTCTCTACCTGCTCTGGCGGCTCATCCGGCGCTTCGGCAAGACAGCGCGTGAGGACACGACCATTATCGCATTCATGCTTGTCACCAGCGTGATCTGCTTCATCATCCCGCTGTTCTTCTGGGAGGATTTCAACCAGTGGTTCAGCCTGACGATCGCCGTTGACGTGTTTGTGTACTACGTGTTTATCCTGCATCAGATGACCAAGCGGGATGTCCTGACCGGGCTTCTGAACCGGCAGACCTACAATGCCGATTCCCAGAAATTTGCGGAATCCATCACGGCACTGGTCGCCCTCGACATGAACGGTCTCAAGGAGATCAACGACAAGAACGGCCATATCGCAGGCGATGCGGCACTTGCAGCACTCGGCAAATGCTTCCTGAGCTGTACGACCCGCAATCAGCGCGTCTACCGGATCGGCGGCGATGAGTTCGCGATCCTCTGCCTTAAAAACAGCCGTGAGGAGCTCGATTCCCTGACCGAAAAGCTCCGCTCTGCCCTCGCTGAGACCGATTACAGCTGCTCGATCGGCTGGTGCTATTCCGCCACGCCCCGGGCGCTCGACAGTCTCTACAAGGAGGCAGATGCGATGCTCTATGAAGATAAGGAGCGCTATTACAGAGAGACCGGAAAGAAACGCCGCGGTACATGATCCATACCAAGCCCAAGGAAAGGAAGGCTCTTCCATGAAACTATCCAGACTGACCGCCGCCATGCTTGCCATGGCGATGCTCACCCCCATGACCACTTCGCTGCCGGCCAATGCCGCCACGGATGCATGGCGCACGGCCTACCAGCAACTCCTCAATGCCAACAAGACCACCTCAACAGATGAATTATCTGCCATCAAATACAGCTTAGCGGACATTCTTGGTGACGGGATCCCGGAGCTGATGATCTCGGACTCCGGCGCCCATATCTCAAAAGTCAAGGTCTATACCTATTATCACGGCAAGACTGTAGAGCTTGGCACATTGGGCGACTCCGGGTATATGCGGATCGATATGACGAACAACGAGCTGCTTTATGGCTATACCTCAATGGGCTATTTTTACGAGGAGCGCTATATCTACCGCTGCGGCGCACTGGAACTGACGCAGAAATTCCTGGACAGTGAAGGCGCAGAAAGCTCCCCCTACTATAAGATCAACGACCAGAACGTTTCAAGATCGCAGTATACTGCGATCCGGAACGAACTGGAAAGCCATAAATTTGTCAGCTACGGCCGGGACTACCTAACAACGAACCTGACCCCGCTCAACAACTACAAGGTGACCGGGACGCTTGCCACGCTCGGCGATCTCAATAATGACAGCAAGGCCAATGCCTCCGATGCCGCAAAGATCCTCATTGGCGCTTCCGGCATCGGTGCATCGGGCAAAACAGGTCTGACCGGTGCGCAGGAGGATGCCGCCGATGTCAACGGCGATCATCTGCTCAACGCCAGTGATGCCGCAGTCGTGCTGATCTATGCAGCCGCCGTCGGCGCCGGACAGGATGTGAAGCTGACCGATCTCATCAAATAAAGCACAGAACCGGAGCCCCTCGGCTCCGGTTTTTGTCATATTCCCCCTTTTCCCCGCATAGAATGCCTCAGACCGCACAGGCGAAGGAGGGATCGGGATGAAAGGACTGACCGCTGCACAGGCAGCAGAACGCCGCCGGGAATACGGCTCCAACACGCTCGCACAGGCAAAACCGCCCGGTGCGCTGCGTATTTTTCTGTCACAGTTCCGGGATGCGATGGTGCTCATTCTGCTGGCAGCCACGGTGATCTCGGCGCTGCTCGGCGAATGGACGGACGCCGTGACGATCATCGTCATCGTGCTGCTCAATGCTGTTTTGGGCTTCGTGCAGGAATACCGCACCGAGAAAACGCTCGAAACGCTCCGGAACATGACCGCCCCCACCGCCCGTGTCTGGCGGGACGGCAGCTTGCAGGAGCTGCCAGCCGATCAGCTCGTCCCGGGGGATGTCATCGCCGTGGAAGCGGGCGACTGCGTGCCGGCGGACTGCCTTGTGCTGTCGGCGAGCCGGCTCTATGCCAATGAATCCATCCTCACCGGCGAGGCGGAGCCCGTCGCCAAGGTCAAAGGCGACGCCCACAGCGACCTCACCGGACTGCACAAGCCCCACATCCTCTACAGCGGTACCGCCGTCACACGGGGCACCGGCACGGCGGAGGTCTTTGCCATCGGCAGACAGACGCAGGTCGGTCAGATCTCCGGGATGCTCTCCACGATCGAGCGCACCGAAACGCCCCTCCAGAAGCGCCTCGGCGAGCTCGGAAAGGTGCTGGCGCTCATCTGTGTGGGCGTCTGTGCGGCGGTGTTTGCCGCAGGCGTCCTGCGGGGCGAGCCGGTGTTCGACATGCTCATGACGGGCATCACCATCGCCATTGCCGCCATCCCGGAGGGACTGCCTGCGACCGTGACGATCGCACTGGCGCTCGCCGTCAACCGCATGATGCGCCAGAAGGCACTCGTCAACCGCCTGCACAGCGTGGAAACGCTCGGCTGTACCTCGGTCATCTGCTCCGACAAGACCGGCACCATCACCGAGAACCGCATGACCGTGACGCAGATCGCCGTCTATGAACATGTCTATGACATCACCGGCAGCGGACTGCGGCGGGAGGGCTCGATCTTACTCGACAAAAAGCATGTCAGCACCAAGCAGGAGCCCGCACTTGCGGCGTTATTGCAATGTGCCGTGCTATGCAACAACGCCCAGATCGCAGCCACGAAGGACGGCAAGACATGGACGGCCGTCGGCGACCCGACCGAGACGGCACTCCTTGTAGCAGCGGCGAAAGGCAGCATCTCGGAGCAGACGCTCGGCTGTCTGCGCATCTCGGAGGAGCCCTTCGACAGCGAGACACGCTGCATGGCAGTGCTCCTGCAAAAGGGCAAGGACCGCCTGCTCTGCGCCAAGGGTGCGCTCGATGTCATCCTGGAGCGGTGCAGTTTTGTTCGCACCGGGAGCGGCGACATACCTCTGACCGAAACGATGCGCGGCCGCATCACCGCACAGGCGGAAGCGCTCTCCGGGCAGGCGCTGCGGGTGCTCGCCTTTGCGGAGAAGCGCTGTAATGCCCTGGAAGAGCGCTATGGCATGACCTTCCTTGGCATGTGCGGGATGCTCGACCCGCCCCGCCCGGAGGCAAGAGAAGCCATCCGCACCTGCGCAGCGGCATCCGTCCGCACGGTCATGATCACCGGCGACCACAAGAATACCGCCGCCGCCATCGCCGCCAAGGCAGGACTCCTGCGGGGCGGGGAGGCTGTCACCGGCGACGAGCTCGACCTCATGACGGATGATCAGCTCGACCGCCGCCTGCCGCAGATCTCCGTCTTCGCCCGGGTCAATCCGGCGCACAAGCTGCGGCTCGTGCAGGCGTTCAAGCGCTGCGGGCATGTGGTCACGATGACCGGCGACGGCGTGAACGATGCCCCCGCCATCAAGGAAGCCGATGTCGGCGTTGCGATGGGCGAGAGCGGCACCGATGTCGCACGGCAGGCTGCCGATGTCATCCTCATGGACGACAACCTCGCCACCCTCGTCTCCGCCGTGGAGCAGGGACGGGCGATCTATGCGAATATCCGGAAATTCGTGCGCTATCTGCTCTCCTGCAACATCGGCGAGGTCATCACGATGTTCCTCGGCATCCTCATGGGGATGCCCGTGGTGCTCCTGCCGCTGCAAATATTGCTGGTGAATCTGGCAACGGACGGTCTGCCCTCGATCGCCCTCGGACTGGAGCCGCCGGATCCGGATGTCATGCGCCGCCCGCCCCGGAAACCGGACGAGAGTTTCTTTGCGGATGGTCTGATGAGCCGGATCGTCTGGCGCGGCATCATGATCGGGCTGTGTACGCTCGGCTCGTTCAGCACGGCGCTGCGCTTCGGCGGCACCCTGACGGAAGCCCGCACCGCTGCTCTCCTGACGCTCGTCGCCTCGCAGCTCATCCACGTCTTTGAATGCAAGTCGGAGCATGGCACACTGCTAACCGTGCGCTATTTCTCCAACTGGAATCTGATCGGCGCCGTGCTCCTCTCCGCCGCCATGCTCGCCGCAGCGATCTGGCTCCCGTGGGCAGCCGGCATCTTCGGCACAGCCCCGCTCTACGGCAAGATCCTCTGGCAGGCAGTGGGCTTCTCCTTCGCCGTGCCGATCATCACTTCTCTGGTGACGTATCGGAGAAAGAAGTAGAAGGAGGTTTCGCTCGCTGCGGCGAGCGACCAGAGGGCTTTGCCCTCTGGACTCCCACAAACTTTTTTTGGAGAAAAAAAGTTTGATCAAAAAAATCATCTTTGCATTGTTTTTTGGGAAAAGCAGATAGATGCACCATAATCTGAAACCCCGAAGCATGAAACAGGAGCCGCTTTAGCGGCGATGTCTTAGAATGCATAACTATGCCCCCCTTTGGCGTAGCCATTGGGGGGCATTGTGATTGTTGAAACGGAGTATCGTCCTCAAAAAGCTTGAGCAAAAAAACGATCTTTGGCTTCTTTATGGAAAAACATCCCCCTGCTCCCACATCCGGGAGCAGGGGGAAAACTGTATATGCACCATCGTCTGAAACCCCGAAGAGAGAAACAGGAGCAGCTTGCTGCGATGTCCTAAGAAAAAACAGCATTGCCCCCTTCGCCGCAAGGCATTGGGGGCAAGCGATAAACGAAGCAGTGCATTTTCAATTAGCGAAGCAACCTGCCCGCCCGGGCTCCGGGCTTAATACATGCCGCCAGCCGGTACCGGAGGCATAGCCGGCTCCGGCTCCTTGATGTCAGCGACCAGGGACTCGGTGGTGAGCACCATCGCAGCCACGGAAGCGGCATTCTGGAGTGCAGAACGTGTTACCTTGGTCGGATCAACGATACCGGCCTGGATCATGTCCACATAGGTCTCGTTGTATGCATCGAAGCCATAGCCAACCTTGTCAGCATTGACGATCTTGTCGATGATGACGCTGCCCTCGAGACCTGCATTCAGAGCGATCTGACGCAGCGGCGCCTCCAGAGCGGTGCGGATGATCTGCGCACCGGTCTTCTCATCGCCGTCCAGCTCAGCAACGAGCTTCTCAACAGCCGGGATGGCATTGATCAGAGCAGTACCGCCGCCGGCAACGATGCCTTCCTCAACGGCAGCCTTGGTAGCAGCGAGAGCATCCTCGATGCGGAGCTTCTTCTCCTTCATCTCGATCTCGGTAGCAGCACCGACCTTGATGACAGCCACACCGCCGGAGAGCTTTGCCAGACGCTCCTGGAGCTTCTCACGGTCGAAATCGGAGGTAGCAGACTCGATCTGAGCCTTGATCTGTGCAACTCTTGCCTGGATGTCCTCGGTAGCACCTGCACCGTCAACGATGATGGTGTTCTCCTTCTGGATCACTACCTGACGGGCACGGCCAAGCTGTGCCATGGTGGTCTCGCTCAGCTCCAGACCCAGATCTGCGCTGATGACCTCAGCGCCGGTCAGGATGGCGATGTCCTTGAGCATCTCCTTGCGTCTGTCGCCAAAGCCCGGAGCCTTGACAGCTGCGCACTTGAAGGTGCCTCTCAGGTTGTTCAGGATGAGGGTGGTCAGCGCCTCGCCCTCGATGTCCTCAGCGATGATGACGAGCTTCTCACCGGTCTTGACGATCTGCTCGAGCAGCGGCAGGATCTCCTGGATGGAAGCGATCTTCTTGTCGGTCAGCAGGATGTAGGCATTGTCGTAAACAGCCTCCATCTTCTCGGTATCCGTTACCATATAGGGGGAGATGTAGCCTCTGTCGAACTGCATACCCTCAACGACCTCGGAATAGGTGTCAGCGGTCTTGCTCTCCTCGATGGTGATAACGCCGTCAGCGGAGACCTTCTCCATTGCCTCAGCGATCAGCTTGCCGACATTCTCGTCAGCGGAGGAAACCGTGCCGACTCTTGCGATGTCCTCGCTGCCTGCTACCGGCTTGGAGTTTGCCTTGATGGTCTCCACAGCAGCATCAACAGCCTTGGCAATGCCCTTCTTCAGGATCATCGGGTTTGCACCGGCAGCAATGTTCTTCATGCCCTCGTGTACGATGGCCTGTGCCAGCAGAGTAGCAGTAGTGGTACCGTCACCGGCTGCGTCATTGGTCTTGGTGGCAACTTCCTTGACGAGCTGTGCGCCCATGTTCTCGAAAGCATCCTCGAGCTCGATGTCCTTTGCGATGGTCACACCGTCATTGGTGATGAGCGGAGCACCGAACTTCTTGTCGAGTACGACATTTCTGCCCTTCGGGCCGAGTGTGATCTTGACGGTATCCGCCAGCTTGTCGATACCGGTCTGCAATGCCTTGCGAGCGTCCTCGCCGTATTTGATATCCTTAGCCATGATAAATCTCTCCTTATCTATAGTGATTTTCGGCCGCTGAGCGGCCGATCAGGGGGCTTTGCCCCCTTACCCCCAGCAGGGGCGCTGCCCCTGCACCCTGCAAGGACTATGCAGCCCTTGACCCGCAGGTTTGGGATTCTCTTAGTCAGTCACGATCGCCAGGATGTCTTCCTGACCAACGAGGGTGTACTCCTCGCCGTCCACCTTGACCTCAGTGCCGCCGTACTTTCTGGTGAGCACCTTGTCGCCGGGCTTAACGATCATCGGAACGAGCTTGCCGTTGTCGTCATACTTGCCGTCACCGACTGCAATGACCTCTGCGACTTGCGGCTTTTCCTTTGCAGAACCTGCCAGGATGATACCGCTCTTGGTGGTCTCCTCAGCTTCTGTCATCTTAATGAGTACCTGATCAAACAATGGTTTAATTGTCATGATAAATTCCTCCTTACAGCTTTAGCACACTTCTCAAAGAAGTGTTAGCACTCATTCTCTCTGAGTGCTAATTCTATTTTACCACCTTTACAGGAAAAAGCAAGTGTTTTCAGAAAATTCAGCCATCTGCACAAATTCATGCGTTGAAAATAGGCGGATTATAGATGGCAAACGCCCGATCTTATCCATTAAAGATATGCACCGCCTCCGGGAACCAGACGCTGCGCAGGAACTTTTTCAGCCCCTTCTCAGCGTCCGCGCGGATCTGCTGCATCTCCTGCGCCTTGATCGGCACGAGCCAGTGCAGGCGGCTTGGTGAGCCCAAAATATCCGGCAGCGGCGGACAGGGCATACCCTTGATCTGCGCCGCATCGAGCACCAGAAGCCCGGTGTACCCCGGGAGCACCGTCGGGTCGATGTCGATGGTATGCCCGTGGCCGAGGTAGTCCCGCTCGTTCCACGGCATCTGGATCACCATGTCCATGACAGGCACCATCCGGCCGGCTGCGTCCGCGCACTCCGCCTTGCAGGCAAAGCCCAGCTCCATGCGGGCGTGCGGCATCCAGTCCTTGCCGTATACATGCCAGACATAGGGCAGCTCAAGCTGCGCCATGCCGACGGTCAGGTTGTAGCAGATGCCCCCTTTCCGGCTCATCCAGAGCCTTCTGTGGGGCAGTGCATCCTGCTGCAGATGCAGGTAATGCTCCGGCTCTCCGGCGAATTGCGTGTAGACGCTGCGGTAGGCCGAATCAAACCGGTTCCAGATCTCCTCGCTGTGGATGGCGTTCCACTGCTTGTCAGCAAAGCGCAGCCAGCTCATGACGCTGTCTACATCGTTCTGCGTGAGCGGCCAGCCGTAGCGGCAGCGCTCGCGGAGATAGCGCGAATAGCCGGTGCATTCGCCCATGACCGCATACTGCGGGATCGCCCCGAGCAGTCCGTCCTTGTCAAAGACCGCCGCACAGTCGCCGGCGGCATACCAGACGATGCGCAAGGACTCCTCGTCCAGCTCCATCCCCGCCGGATCGTGCGTGATGAAGCGCCGCGGCAAGACAAAGGAGCCTCCTCTGTCCGGCTCCCAGTCCTCCGGCGCTGCAATACGGTTGCAGAGCCACAGCATAAACGTGACCCCGCCGCCGTAATCGTCCATCAGGCCGAAATAATACGCATTCCCGTCCTTGATGACAACAGCTTCGAGCCCTTCGCAGACAGGAGATTCACTCACACAAACAAACTCATTCTGCATCCGCTGTATCCTCCGGCTCCGCCTTCTTCTGTCCGATCTTCCGCTCGGTACCGTTTCTCAGACGGCTGATATTCTCGTGGTGGCTGGCGATGATGACCGTTGCCATGATGACTGTCTGCAATACATGGATCATGATCCACGGCAGCGTCCACTGACCGCCCGACCAGAAATACTGCATCAGGAACGTGATGAGCGGGCAGCACGCCGTTGCGATGATGGACGACAGGCTCACGATCTTTGAGCAGAGCAGGATGATGCCGAAAATGCACATCAGGATGCAGAACACCCGCCAGTCAAGCACTAAAAACAGCGATACGCCGACCAGAACGCCCTTGCCGCCCTTGAAGTGGTAGTAGAGCGGGAACACATGCCCGAGAATGGCGAAGATGCCCGCCATTGCGCCGAAGAAATACAGATCGGCAGTCTCCCCGATCAGGTGATAGGCAATGAACTGGCTCAGGAATACTGCCAGCACGCCCTTTGTGAGGTCGCCGAACAGCGTGAGAAAGCCGCAGCCCTTGCCGAAGCAGCGCATGGTGTTCGTCAGCCCCGCATTGCCGGAGCCGAACTGCCGCACGTCCTCATGCTTGAGCAGACGTACCGAGATGATGGCAGAATTGATACTGCCGAGCAGATAGCCGATCGCCGCAGCGATTACAGCCATTAAGATCCACATGATGCTGTCCCCCTTATGCGTCGTTCCTGTTGCGTTCCCGGACGATCATGCGTACCGGGGTGCCTTCGAGCCCGAAGGTCGTGCGGATCTGGTTCTCGAGATAGCGCTGGTAGGAGAAGTGGAACAGATCGGCACGGTTCACAAAGCACACGAATGTCGGCGGCTTGGTGGACGCCTGTGTCATGTAGTAGATCTTCAGGCGGCGGCCCTTGTCCGACGGCGGCTGTACTCTTGCCACGGCATAGGCGAGGACGTCGTTGAGCATACCCGTGGAGATGCGCATGGCGTTCTGGTCGGCAACGGACTTGATCATGCCGAAGAGCTTCTCCACACGCTGTCCGGTCTTTGCCGAGATGAAGATGAACGGCACATAGCTCATGAAGCTGAAATCATTCTCGAGCTTCTTTCTGAACTCCTGCATCGTCTTGTCGGTCTTGTCCTCGACGGCATCCCACTTGTTGACCGCCACGATGCAGCCCTTGCCCTGCTCATGGGCATAGCCTGCGACCTTGGAGTCCTGCTCCGTAAAGCCCGTGGTGGCGTCGATCATGATGACGCACACATCCGCACGATCCACCGCCATATAGGCACGGAGCACGGAGTAATGCTCGATCTTCTCGGTGATCTTGGACTTGCGGCGGATACCGGCGGTGTCGATGAAGACAAAGCGCCCCTCCTCCCGCTCGATGATCGTATCTGTCGCATCACGGGTCGTTCCGGCGATGTCGGAGACGATCACACGCTCCTCACCGGCGATGCGGTTGATGAGCGAGGACTTGCCGGCATTGGGCTTACCGATGACAGCGACCTTGATGTCGGTCTCCTCGTAATCGTCGGCATCCTCCTCCGGGAAGTACTTGATGACCTCGTCGAGCATGTCGCCCGTGCCGTGACCGTGTACTGAAGAGATCGGGTACGGCTCACCGATGCCGAGGTTATAGAACTCATAGACATCCATCGGCACCTCGCCGAGGGTGTCGCACTTGTTGACAGCCAGGATGACCGGCTTGCCGGACTTCTGGAGCATGTCCGCAACGGCATAGTCATTCGCCGTCACGCCGCTCTTGACGTCCGTCACAAGGATGATGACATCCGCATGGGCAATGGCGACCTCCGCCTGCTGCCGCATGAGGGTGAGCATCTTGTCGTCCTCCTTCGGCTCGATGCCGCCGGTGTCAACGACCATGAACTTGTGACCTCTCCACTCGCATTTGGAGTAGATGCGGTCTCTCGTCACACCGGGCGTATCCTCCACGATGGAGAGCCGCTGACCGATGAGCTTATTGAACAGCGTGGACTTGCCGACATTCGGTCTGCCGACAACAGCTACTACTGGTAATGGCATAGTTTTCTCCTTTCTGTTTCTCGGGGCGATCCCCGCCCTCAGCTGATCTCGGGAACGGGAAGCGGACGGCGGTCGTCCAGTACTTTTTCGGGATCTGACAGAAGATCCCGCATCTTGTCCGGATAGTGATACAGCCGGAATCCGTCAAGATTCCGCCGTGACTGCCGGACATAGCGTGTATTGAGCTGCACCCAGGCATCCGGCAGATTGTCCACATGGCAGAAATACCGGAAGCCCCTGTCATACAGCAGATCAAACTTCTCCGTGTCCTCATAGGACTCCGGATAGATCTTGGTGGAAATATCCGCACCGAACGGGTAGATGAGAATGTCCGTCCCGCCGATGACATTGCCGATGCGCTCCACCCAGAGGTCTGTGTCATTCCGGATCTTCTCACAGCTGCTCTTGGTGAAGTTGATATGTGCATAGGAATGGGAAGCGATCTCGTAGCCGCTGTTCCGCAGCGCCTCCGCCACGGCGGCAGCCGCCTGACAATCCTTCTCGTATTCGGGGGATCCCGGCGTATCCAGCGCCCGGTATCCGAACGCCCCGGCATACCCGGTCACGGCAATGACCGCTTTGGCCCCGTTATAGGAAAAGTCCGGATGCGCCTCCACAAATTCATCTAAAATGGGGACAAGGTCATAGGCACCGGTCAGCGTCTGACCGTTTTCCTCATATTCACACAGCACCTTGCCGTCCTGCACCACGAGCTTCGTGGCAAAGCCGTCCCCACGCATATAGTCATAGTAATTCACATCATCCTGCGAAATGATGACAGGCTTCTTTCCCTCCGGCAGATAAATATCCCCCGGCACGAAGCCGTCCTCCGTTTCCACGGCGATGTCATGCAGCCCGACCAGCACATAGCCGTTGTCATAGAGCTGCTGTAGGATCTCCCGGAACTCCTTCACGGTGGTCATGTAGAGGTTGTAGCCGTCATCCTCCCCCTCGCCGTCAAAGGCAAGCGCCGGCTCGACGATGAGCGAGTGGAAGAAGATATGCGGTGTCTGCGTGGGATCCTCCACACGCACCAGCACGGGCGGTTCGGTCGGTTCCGTTGTGGATGCAGCGGCTGGCGGCTCCGTGGGCGTTCCCGCCAGCGTGGCAAGCGTCTCCGAGATCGTGCCGCTCTTCTGCATGGACACACCGCAGCCGCCGCACACCGCCATCACAGCCGCCAGCAGCAGCGCCAATTCAGACCGTTTCACGCAAGCACCCCCAATCTCTTTATCGGGACATTTTCAGAAGCGGCACCCAGTCATCCTCGAACATCTTCTCCCCGGTGAGGGCAAAGCCGTGCCGCTCGTAGAAGGCAATGCCCCGGGTGTTGTATTGCAGTGCCCAGAGCCGGTTGGCGCCCAGCTCCTCCACGGCATAGGTCAGCAGCGCCGCCCCGATGCCGCCGTTCTGGAACGCAGGCTCGACATAGAGCTTATCGAGCAGATCGCCCTGCACCCGTGCCATGCCCTTGACGATGCCGTCATCATAGACGATCGTCTCAGCCAGCGCCTCTGAACCGGCAGCATATTCCGCCGCCGTATCGAGGACATTCAGCTCGTCAAAAAAGAACTCGTCGGTTTTCAGGAACGGGTAGAAATTCACCCGGTAATTCGTCACGATCAATTCGGCGATCCGCCCCGCATCGGCAGGGGTCGCCTTTCGGATGGGATCCATAATGTCTCCTTTACGTCTGTTTCGCCTTGGATTTTGCAGTCAGTGCAGAGACTGCGATCTTCACCACTTCCACAGCGGAAGCCATTTGGTCTGTGATCACAAAGGAGCGTCCGGTCTGCTGCGCCATCAGAAGCGACAAGCCCCTGCACTTTTCCTCCGGCGCTTCCACGATCTCCGCAACGCCACGCCCGATCACCGAAGCATAGTACGAGCTGTAATCGCAGGCGTTCTCTCCGCCGGAAACAAGCTCCGTATCGCATTCCATCTCCACGCAGACATGCGGATCATTCCGGATGAGGTCGAGCTTATGCCCTGCCTTTGCACAATGGACATACAGAACGAGGGTCTCATTTTCATAGACATAGCCGAAATGCAGCGGGACGATATACGGATAGCCGTCATCCAGCAAGCCCAGATGCAGGATCCTGCATTTTGCAACGATCCCGAGAATATCCCGGATCTCTGTGATCTCACGGTCTTTTCTTCTCATATCCGATCCCTCCGTTTCTCAATACGTCACGCCCAGCACAGCATCCAGAAACTCATACCCGTCATTCGTGACAAGGCGGATCTTGGTATGCAGCGCCTCCTCC
The DNA here is from genome assembly GCA_024684395.1 of Oscillospiraceae bacterium. GTDB lineage: Bacteria > Bacillota > Clostridia > Oscillospirales > Ruminococcaceae > UBA3855. Next base: position 48,748 of record JAIKWY010000198.1, on the reverse strand, counting down.
ACCTGTCCGATGGTATAGTCATCGAGGAACACATCGCTGTCCCGCCGGATCATGACCGACGCCAGCAGCAGCTCCTCCCCGAGGGGCTGATCCTTGAGCTGTGCAATGAGATCCTGCCCGGTGATGAGCCCCGTCACGGTGATCATCTCGCCGAAGAAGTCGTTCCGAATGGGGTACATGTGTACCGTCAGCCCCGGGAATGCCGCCTCCGCCTCATCCATGAGACGGCGCAGGAAGCCGTAGGGCGAGCGCCCCGTGGCAATGCTCACGCTCCGTGGCAGGTGATCGGGTTCGGCATCTTCCAGTGCGGCATGAAATTCATCCGCCAGCGACCGCAGCAGCCCGACGCCGTTCTCATACTGCGGATATTCCTCGTAATAGTCTGCATCCGGCAGCTCACGCCCCGCCATGAGGAAGAACTCATCCGAGGGGAAGACCGCCCGTGTGCCATGCTTTTCGAGGAATCGCAGCTGATAGCTCTCGATCAGGTCGAGTGCCTGTCCGGCTGTCTCCGCCGTGAACGGGGTGAGCGGATAGAGCCCCTCCCGATGCTTCGACAGACCCACCGGCACGACTGCCACGCTCGTCAGGTTCGGCAGCATACTGCCGAGGTCGGTGAGCGTGCGTTCAAGCTCCTTGCCGTCGTTCAGACCGGGACAGAGCACGATCTGACAGTTGAGCTGGATGCCTGCCCTTGCCATCTGCCAGAGGAAGTCCAGCTTCTCCCCGGCAAAGCGGTTGTGCATCATCAGGCAGCGCAGCTCCGGGTTGGTCGTGTGTACGGAGACGTTGATGTTCAGGTGCATCTCAATGATGCGGTCAACGTCCTCCTGTGTCATATTCGTGAGGGTGACATAATTGCCCTGCAAAAAGCTCAGACGGGCATCGTCATCCTTGAAGTACAGCGTTTCCCGCATTCCCGGCGGGAGCTGGTCGATGAAGCAGAATACGCACTTGTTGCGGCAGCTCTGCTTCTTGTCCATGAGAAAGCTCTCAAATTCCAGCCCGATGTCATCATATTCATCCTTCCGGATCCGCACCTCACGCTCCGTGCCGTTGTCGATGACGAGCGTCAGGTCTGTCTCCGCCGCATAGAACATGTAGTCGAGCACGTCCCGCACGGGATGCCCGTTGATGGAGACGAGCTGTTCGCCGGCAAGGATCCCGGCTTTGTCCGCCGGAGAGCCGGGGATGACCTGCGTTATGGAAACCATCGGCGCTCGCCTCCTTTCCGTGGCTCTATGCCGGGTATTCTACGACAATACCCGGGATCCGCCGAGATACTGCTGTATCAGGCGGATCCCGGGTCTATGCACTATGATCATTCGGCATCCTGACCGCCGTTTGCCGCCCATTCGGACGGATAGAACGCATCAGGATCGACCGGGAGCAGCACAAAGGAATAGCGCACTTCGCCCATTTCACCAACGATATCGCCGTTGGCATCCGGACCGGACATCGCAAAGATCATTGCCTCCTCGGCGCTGTCCACCTGGAACACCACATCGACCTTTGTCTGCTCACAGGCAAAGCTGTAGGAGCCGACCGTTGTGATATAGGTGCCGCTGCTGCGATCCTTGAAGACAAAGTACTCCCCTGTTGCCTGTCCGTCAAGACGTGCTTCATACACGCCTCTGCCGAACCAAGTGAAATCCGCATCACGGTCTTCCTCGGGCTGCGGGGCATCCGCTTCCTCATTCTGCGCAGCAACGAGCGGCGGCGCTGTCATTTCCTCCGCCACGGGAGCCTCGTCAGAAAGCGCTTCTGCTTCCGTCATCTCCTCGGTCGGAGCCGGCGGATTGGTCATCTCTTCCTCCTGCATTTCCACAGCCGAAAACGGCGGTGCCGTCATTTCCGTTTCAGCGCCGCCGAAATTGGCAGTCTGCTCGGTCGAAACACTGCATCCGCAGCAAAGTACAGCCATTGCCGCCAGCAGGATCGTGCATTTTTTCATGGTAACATCTCCTGGTATCAGATCAAGGCAATACCACTGAGCCGTCAGACGGTCTTTGTGCGGTGTTGCCCTAAGCATTCCAAAACAAAAGCGGAGAGAAGTTGCCCGCTCTCCGCCCACTTGCTTATTCAGCGCTCAGCTTCAGAACCTCAACGCCCTTGTAGTAGCCGCAGTTCTTGCAAACCTTGTGCGGAGCCTTCAGCTCACCGCAGCGGTCGCACTTGCACATTGCCGGAGCTTCGAGCTTCCATACGGCACTGCGTCTCTTGTTCTTTCTTGCCTTAGATGTTTTTCTCTTCGGTACTGCCATTTTTGGCACCTCCTTCTTCCGGCTCTAAGCCTGGTGTTCTCTTCACGACTGATCGCAGCCGCAGTCCTTTTCGTTCCTGTCGCAGCCGCATACCGGGCAGAGTCCCTTGCAGTCCTCTTTGCACAGCATCTTGGTCGGCAGCTCCAGCAGCAGATCGGTCATTGCGATCTCTTCGGGATCAATGCTCTCTGCCTGTGCAAGGATGTAGTCCTCCTCATCCTCCTCGGATTCGAGCATCCGTACAACGACATGCTCCTCCGAATAGTCGAAGTCCTGAACAGTCTCCTTCAGGCAGCGGTCACATGTGACAAGCAGGGAAAACGTGATATGCAGCTTGAGCAGCACCACGCCCGCATGATTGGCAATACTCCCCTCCACCTGCACGGGAGAGTGGAACACATACCCATGCACCTCGGAAAGGCGCTCCTCCGAAACGGTGAACCCGATCTTCTCGGATGTACCGGGAACATTCAGTACATTTTTGATATTCATCAGCATGATCGTTCCCTCATTTCCTTGCAGAGCATCACAAAGTATATTATAGCGGATAGGACGTTATTTGTCAAGTGTTTTTCTGAAATTTCCCGAAAAATCCCGGAGACCAGCTTACCGGTCTCCGGTTTTTTGTGCGGTTCTTACAGATACTTGGTCACAGACTCAGGCAGCTCGGAAACATCGGCAGAAACGGTGAAGGTGATGACCGTGTCATTGCCGGTGAGCTTGTCGAGCTTTGCGAACATGTTGCCCAGCTCGTCGAAGTCAGCGCCGCCGATCTTCAGGATGCCATCCACGAAGATCTCCTTGATGTCATAGTTGCCGGCGAGCATACCAGCCAGGAAGCCGTAGAAATTCTCATAGCCGGCGATATCGAACTGCTCAACGCCGACCCAGCGAACCTTATAGCTGATGGAACGGCGCAGTGTCTCGCCCTTTTCCACACATACGAGGCAGCCGTTGGTCTCTGCAACAGCGGTGTTGATGCGGTCGATGAGGGTCTTGGTCTTGCCAGAGCCCTTCTTTCCGGTGATCAGTTTAATCATGGTAAAAAACTCCTTTCAAGTGCCGTATTTTTGTCAGGCACATTGGTTCTAATATCATCACCCTCCAAGGGGTAATTATCAAGTTTATGTCAATAGCGTGCGACCTGTCCGCAGGGGCTCCCTGCTTAGTAGCCGAGACGAGCCTCCAGCTCTGCCTTGGCGCCCTCATAACCGGGCTTGCCGAGGAGTGCGAACATGTTCTTCTTGTAGCTCTCCACGCCGGGCTGGTTGAACGGATTTACACCCAGGGTGTAGCCGGAAACGGCACATGCCTTCTCGAAGAAGTAGATCAGGTAGCCCAGGCTGAACTCGGTGGTGTCATCCAGTTCGAGGATGATCTGCGGAACGCCGCCCTCGGTATGTGCAAGGATCGTGCCCTCCTGTGCCTTTCTGTTGACAACGGACATGTTCTGACCGCAGAGGAAGTTCAGACCGTCGAGGTTTGCCTCGTCCTTTTCAAGGAAGAAGTCCTGCTTCGGCTTCTTGATGTCCACAACGGTCTCGAACATCAGGCGGGAACCCTGCTGGATGAACTGACCCATGGAATGCAGGTCGGTGGAGAATACCACGGACGTCGGGAGCAGGCCCTTGTTGTCCTTGCCCTCGGACTCGCCGAAGAGCTGCTTGTACCACTCGTTCATCATGGCGAAAGCCGGATCGTAGGCAACGAGCATCTCCGCGGACTTGCCCTTTCTGTAGAAGATGTTGCGCAGTGCAGCATACTTGTAGCAGTCATTGTTGTCGAAGTCGGCAGTGTAGTCCTGCTCAGCCTTCGCAGCGCCCTCCATGAGCTTGTCGATGTCGCAGCCGGCAACAGCGATCGGCAGCAGACCAACGGCAGTCAGGACGGAGAAGCGGCCGCCGACATCATCCGGGACAACGAAGGTCTCATAGCCCTCGGTGTCGGACAGCTCCTTGAGCGTGCCCTTTGCCTTGTCGGTGGTGGCAAAGATATGATCCTTGGCACCCTCCTTGCCATACTTGTCCTCCACGAGCTTCTTGAACACACGGAATGCCAGTGCGGGCTCGGTGGTCGTACCGGACTTGGAGATGACGTTGACGGAGATGTCTCTGCCCTCGCAGATGGAGATGACCTCGTTGAGGTAGGTCGGGTTGATGTTGTTGCCGACATAGTAGATGTCGGGGGTATCCTTCTTCATGTTGTTGTAGAAGGGGCTCTTGAGCAGCTCGATGGCAGCTCTTGCGCCAAGATAGGAACCGCCGATACCGATGACGATCAGGACGTCAGAATTGCCCTGGATCTTCTTGGCAGCAGCCTTGATGCGGGCGAATTCCTCCTTGTCGTAGTCGGTCGGCAGATGCAGCCAGCCGAGGAAGTCGGAGCCGAGACCGGTGCCGTCGTGCAGCGTCTTCGCTGCCAGCTCGATCTGCGAGCGGATGCCCGCCATGTCCTCATCCGTGACAAAGCTGCCCAGATAATTTGTGTTCAGTTTCAGTGCCATAACTAACGCCTCCAGCATGATCTAATTCATTATCTATCATACTATAAAATCGGAAATTTTGCAAGTACCTTGCAGCTTTCACATGCAATATTGTGAAAACAAGACAAATTTGGCTGTGATTTTTTGAACACTTTTACCATCCTTTTTCGGTCAGTTCCGGAACGGTCGTGCATAGAATGATACTGCTCCCCCTTTCCGCCGATAGACAAGTTAAGTTTGCCCCCTCCCCCAAGGGGGAGGAAGAGGTTTTAAGGGGGCTCCGCCCCCTTGAACCCTGATTTATCTGTTGGGCACCACTAAAAACATCGTTTTTAGAGGCGGAGCCCCACACCTAAGCCATTTTGCTTTTCGTAGAAAAGCAAAATGGGAGGTTTTTAGAGATGCCCTTTTTAGTTTTAGGATCATTGGAGATGATGCCTGTGAAAAAAACTGCCGCCCTTGCCGCCTGCCTGCTCCTGCTGACGCTGCTTTTGCCGCTGCCTGTCCATGCAGAAGGCGCACATGCCATGTTGCTGACCGAAGCCGCCACCGGATGCGTCCTTGCGGAGGAAAATGCCGATACACCGCTGCCAGTGGGCTCCCTCGCCAAGCTCATGACGGCATATCTTGCGGGGCGAGCCATCGAAGCCGGGACACTGACGCCGGAAACGTCCCTCACCGCCGGCGAGAGCGTCCGCAGCGTGGAGGGCGCCGTCATCTGGCTGTGTCCGGGCGATACTGCCACCGTGGAAGAGCTCCTGCTCGGGCTGCTCATCGGGAATGCGAACGATGCCGCAGCCGTCCTCGCCGAGCGGATCTCCGGCAGCAGCGACGCTTTTGTCATGGACATGAATGCCGCCGCCTTCGACCTCGGGATGCGGGACACGCACTTCACCACGCCCCAGGGCTATGACGACCCGGCGGCATATTCGACCGCAAGAGACATGGGGAAGCTTGCCTGCGCCGTGCTGCGATGTGACGCATTACAGCCCTGTCTCTCCACATGGCGGATCGTCATCCGGGAGGATCATACCCCCGCAGAGCTCGTCAACGAGAACGCCCTCACCCGCACCTATGACGGCTGCTGCGGCCTGAAAGCGGCGCATTCCCCGGCGGCGGGCTGCTGTGTCATCGCAGCGGCACGGCGGGGCGATATGACCTGTGCGGCGGTCGTGCTCGGCTGTGAGGATGCGGACGAGCGCTTCGCTGTCGCCAAGAAGCTCCTGAACAGCGCCTTTTCCGACTATCAGCTCACGGTGCCGGGATTTTCGGAGGAATTTCTCATGCCCCTGCGCATCCGGGGCGGCACGGAGAACGCCGTCCTGCTCAAAGCCGAGGAAATCCCCCTCCTTGCCGTGCCGAACAACGCCCAGCCGGAAGCCGTCATCGTGCTCCCGGAGTATCACAAAGCGCCCGTCCGGAAGGGGATGCCGGTCGGGCGGGTCTGCTTCTACAGCAAAGACACGCTCCTCTGCGAAACAGCGCTCGTGGCGGCAGAGGATGTCCCGGTCATGACCTTTCGCCATGCCCTCGCTGCGGCATGGCGGGCATTTTTCCGATAGAACATGAAAACGGGCTTTCCACATGGGAAAGCCCGCTCTCTGCAAAACATCTTTCTCTATTTTTTCTAAATTAGTGCCTTACTTTTCGATGTACTTGTCGATCGCCTTGAAAAGCTCTTCAGCATCGTCGGTATGTGCCTGCAGCTCGATCGGCTTCGTCAGATCCAGGCTGTAAATACCCATGATCGACTTAGCGTCCACGATGTACCGACCGGATACCAGATCAATATCGAAAGCGAACTTCATGAGGATATTGACGAACTCCTGCACATCACCAAAAGTCTTCAGGCTGATGGTCGTTGTTGTCATAAACACTACCTCCTTCTTCTCTATCTTTTTTCCTTGTGTACAGCTTTTTCCTTGCTGTGACTATAGCATATCACGAAAACGTTTTCCTGTCAAGGGTATTGCAAAAAATTCGGCGATTTAGTATAATAGAAACAGAGGAAAAACAGATTATTTATACACGTTGATAGCCGTAACCGGCGCAGATTCCAGATTTTGCAACGCACAGCCGGGATCCCGCCGGGGCTTCGCTTTGGCAAAGCTGCCAGATTTGTGCAGAAACGGCGCTTTTGCGGCTGTTACGGCTGTCTCATCCCAGGAGGTATCCATGAACGTCTATTTACATACCCTCGGCTGTAAGGTCAATGCTGTTGACACCGGCAGCATCGCCGCCATGCTGGGAGCGCAGGGCTATGCCGTCTGCGGGAAGCCAGAGGAGGCACAGGTCATCATCCTCAACTCCTGCACCGTGACCGCTTCGGGCGACAGCCGGATGCGCCGGGAGCTGCGGCGTCTCCGGGAGGCGGCGCCGGACGCTGTGCTCGTGCTGACCGGCTGCTATGCACAGGCTTTCCCGGAGGAGGCCGCCGCCCTTCCGGAGCCCGACATCGTCACCGGCACCGGCAACCGCAGCGCTCTGCCGGAGCTCATCACCGACTGTCTGCAAAAACGGAGCCGCCGCACGGAGATCCCGCCCTCCCCTGCCGCCTTTGAGCTGCTGCCGGACGGGACGGATGCAGCGCATACACGGGCTTTTCTGAAAATACAGGACGGCTGCGACCGGTTCTGCACCTACTGCATCATCCCCTATGCACGGGGGCGCTCCCGCTCGATGCCGCCAGAGGAACTGCGTTCCGCTGCCAGAAGGCTCCGGGAGCAGGGCTTTCAGGAGCTGGTGCTCTGCGGGATCAATTTAGCCTGTTACGGCGAGAAGGACAAGCTGACGCTGGCGGATGCCGTGAAGATCTGCGCAGAAGCAGGCTTCCCCCGGATCCGGCTCGGCTCCCTCGAACCGGACGGGCTGACGGAGGACGTCCTGCAACGGCTCGCCAGCATCCCAGTGCTCTGTCCGCAGTTCCACATCTCCGTGCAGAGCGGCTGCGACCGGACACTTTCCGCCATGCACCGGCGCTATACCTGCGCAGAGTACGCCGCTCTGGTGCAGCGTATCCGGGCGCTCTTCCCCGGCGCATCGGTCACGACCGACCTGATGACGGGCTTTCCGGGCGAGACGGAGGAGGACTTTGCCGAAACGCTGCAATTCTGCAAGACGATCGGCTTCGCGCAGATCCATGCCTTCCGCTATTCCCAGCGCCCCGGCACCCCGGCGGCGACCTATCCCGAACAGGTGCCGGAAGCCGTGAAGAAAGCCCGTGCCGACCGTCTGAATGCCCTTGCCAGAGAGCTGCACACCGCATGGCTCGAAGGGCATGTCGATCAGACCGCAGACGTCCTCTTTGAACGGGAGCGTGGGCAGGGCTATCATGCCGGACATGCGCCGGACTATGCGCCTGTGCTCGTGCCCACGCAGCCGGAGGACGGCGACTGGCGGAACAGCATCCGCACCGTGAAGATCACGGGGGTGCAGGGGGAGAAGCTCATCGGGGAGCTTGTTTAACAAGTCGAGAGTGAAGCAAAGACAAAAGTTTTTGGTCCAGCTTTTTTCAAAAAGCTGGTCAGGTCCAGGGCTGAAAGCCCTGGTCGCTCGCCGCAGCGAGCGAAATCTCCTGAGCCCGAAGGCGCTCTGCAAGAGAGAGCGTCCCCTACCTCTCCCTCCGAGGATGCTTTTCCTCGCCGCTCAGCGGCGACGATCCCCCTTTCTTCCTTCGCACCGCCCCTTCAAATGCCCCATCCGATAAAAATTTACATTTTCCCTGAAAAAACATTTGCCTTTTCTTTTAAAATGTGGTACAATAAAAGAGAACATGCACTCCCCGCAGCGGGAAGCGCATCGAAAAACGTAAAAGGAGAAGAATTATGTCTGTTTTCCGTGTTTATGTTGAAAAGAAACCGGCATTTGCCGTGGAAGCACAGTCCGTCCTCGGCGATGTCCGCACGGCGCTGCGTCTCGACATCAGTAATGTCCGTGTGCTCAACCGCTATGATGCCGACCGTCTGACGGAGGAGGATTTCGAGCTCGCCGTGCCGACCGTGTTCTCTGAACCGGCGGTGGATGAAGTTTACCATACGCTCCCGACACTCGGTCCGAATGACCGGATGTTCGCTGTGGAGTATCTGCCCGGTCAGTTCGACCAGAGAGCCGATTCCTGCGAGCAGTGCATCTCCCTGCTGACCAAGAAGGAGCGCTGCCGTGTCCGCAATGCACGTATCTACGTCATCACCGGCAACCTCACCGACGAGGAGTTCGACCGTCTGAAACACTACCTCATCAACCCGGTCGAAAGCCGTGAGGCATCCCTCAAGACCTATGACACCCTCGATACCAACTATGACATCCCGACCTCCGTGGAGACCCTCGAAGGCTTTATCCGCCTGAATGAGGCAGGTCTGAACGCCTTCCTGAAAGAGTTCGGGCTGGCAATGGATCTCGATGACATCCGCTTCTGCCAGGATTATTTCCGCAACACCGAGAAGCGTGACCCCACCATCACGGAGATCCGCATGATCGACACCTACTGGAGCGATCACTGCCGTCATACCACGTTCCTGACCAATATCCAGAACGTGGAGATCCCGACCGACTATATCCGCCGTACCTATGACCAGTATCTGACGGACAGAAAGTGGCTGAAGCGTGAGGAAAAGCCGCTGACGCTCATGGATCTGGCAACGATGGGCGCCCGTGTCCTGAAGGCACAGGGACAGCTCAACGATCTCGACGAGAGCGAGGAGATCAACGCCTGCTCCGTCAAGATCAAGGCAAATATCGACGGTGAGGAAGCCGACTGGATCCTCATGTTCAAGAACGAGACCCATAACCATCCGACCGAGATCGAGCCGTTCGGCGGCGCTGCGACCTGCCTCGGCGGTGCCATCCGTGACCCGCTGTCCGGACGTTCCTATGTCTACCAGGCAATGCGTGTGACCGGTGCGGCAAATCCGCTCGTTCCGGTGGAGGATACCATCGCCGGCAAGCTCCCGCAGCGTAAGATCACCGTGGGCGCTGCCAACGGCTACAGCTCCTACGGCAACCAGATCGGTCTGGCTACCGGTCATGTCGCAGAAGTATACCATCCGGGCTATGTGGCAAAGCGCCTCGAGATCGGTGCCGTGCTCGGTGCTGCTCCGGCTTCCAACATCCGCAGAGAAGCTCCCGTTCCGGGCGATGTTGTCATTCTGCTCGGCGGCAAGACAGGCCGTGACGGCTGCGGCGGTGCAACAGGCTCCTCCAAGTCCCACACCCTCGAATCCCTCGAAAGCTGCGGCGCTGAGGTGCAGAAGGGCAACCCTGCCGAGGAGAGAAAGCTCCAGCGTCTGTTCCGCAATCCGGAAGTGACCGCTATGATCAAGCGCTGCAACGACTTCGGTGCGGGCGGCGTTTCCGTTGCCATCGGTGAGCTGACGGATGGTCTGGTCATTGATCTGGGCGCTGTTCCGAAGAAGTATGACGGTCTGGACGGCACGGAGATCGCTATCTCCGAGTCCCAGGAGCGTATGGCAGTCGTTGTGGCTGCCGAGGATGCCGAGCGCTTCATCGCAGAAGCCGGCAAGGAGAACCTCCAGGCGACCAAGGTGGCAGATGTCGTTGCCGAGCCGAGACTGAAAATGATGTGGAACGGCGCAGCGATCGTGGATCTGTCCCGTGAGTTCCTGAACTCCAACGGCGCTGTGAAGTATACCGATATCGAGATCGAAGAGCCGTCCGATGCCGGCAAGGAGACCCCCTCCGATTCTGCGGAGAGCTGGCAGGATATGATGGCTTCCCTGAATGTATGCTCCCAGAAGGGTCTCGTGGAGAAGTTCGACTCCACCATCGGCGCAGGCACCGTGCTCATGCCCTACGGCGGCGCCTACCAGATGACGCCCTCTCAGGCAATGGCGTGCAAGCTGCCGGTACTCGAGGGCGAGACCGATACCTGCTCGCTCATGGGCTGGGGCTATAACCCGGACATCAGCACCAGAAGCCCGTACCACGGTGCTATGCTGGCAGTCGTTGAGTCCATCGCCAAGGTCATCGCTGCGGGCGGTAAGAGAAGCCACTGCTGGCTGACCTTCCAGGAATATTTCGAGCGCACCCAGAACGATCCCAAGCGCTGGGGCAAGCCGATGGCAGCGCTCCTCGGCGCCTACAAGGCACAGCTCGAGCTCGGCTGCGGCTCCATCGGCGGCAAGGACTCCATGTCCGGTACCTTCGAGCATATCGACGTGCCGCCGACACTTGTATCCTTCGCTGTATCCACCGCAAGCGCCGGCAAGGTCGTTTCGACCGAGTTCAAGCGTGCCGGTGACAAGGTCATCCTGCTGATGCCCGAGTATGACGGCAACGGTCTGCCGAACTTCGACAGCCTGCGCAGCATCTTCAACAAGATGGAGCAGATCATTGCAGACGGCAGAGCCAAGGCAGTCTGGACGCTCGGCTATGCGGGCGTTGCAGAGGGTATCGCCAAGATGTGTATGGGCAACAAGCTCGGCTTCACCTTCTCCGGTCAGCTCAGCCCGACCGTACTCTTCACACCCTGCTACGGCGGCTTCCTCGTAGAGCTCGACGGCGATGCACAGCCGGATGAGCAGGCGATCGGTACGGTCAACGACGACTACAAGATCTACACCCTCGATTATTCCGTATCCCTCGACACCTTACAGCGTGCATGGGAGGAGAAGCTCGAAAGCGTATTCCCCTGCCGCATCAAGACCACGAACGAGACCCCGCAGGTCTACAGCTTCGAGGCAGAAAAGCGCCCCGCTCCGGCTGTTCACTTTGCACGTCCCCGTGTCCTGATCCCGGTATTCCCCGGCACGAACTGCGAATACGACACCGCAAGAGCCTTCGAGAAGGCAGGCGCTGTCGCAGAGACTATGATCATCCGCAATCTGTCGGCTGCCGACATCGAGGCATCCGCTTCGGCAATCGCTGAAAAGATCGCCAACTCCCAGATCATCATGATCCCGGGCGGCTTCTCCGGCGGTGACGAGCCGGAGGGCTCCGGTAAGTTCATCACGGCATTCTTCCGCAACCCGGAGGTCAAGGACGCCGTCCACAAGTTCCTCCAGGAGCGTGACGGTCTGATGCTCGGCATCTGCAACGGCTTCCAGGCGCTTATCAAGCTCGGTCTGGTGCCGTTCGGTGAGATCGTGGACATGACGGACGAGTCCCCGACGCTGACCTTCAACACGATCGCACGTCACCAGAGCATGATGGTCAATACCCGCATCTGCTCGAACAAGTCGCCGTGGCTGGCTGATGCCAAGGTGGGCGACATCCATGCGATCCCGATCTCGCACGGTGAGGGCCGCTTCGTAGCACCTGCCAGCCTGATCCAGCGTCTTGCCGGCAACGGTCAGATCGCTACGCAGTATGTGGATGTGAACGGCAAGCCGACTATGGACATCCGCTACAACCCGAACACGTCGATGGGCGCCATCGAGGGCATCACTTCGCCGGACGGCCGCATCCTCGGCAAGATGGGTCACTCCGAGCGCAAGGGCACGGACATCTGCAAGAACGTGCCGGGTGCCAAGGATCAGCATATCTTCGAGAACGGCGTGAAGTATTTCCTGTAATGGCAAAGGGGCATCTCAAAACCCCCCCCTTTTTGTTTTTCGAAAAAAACAAAAACGGTTTGGGTGGGGGCCCCCGCCCCACCCCCCGCCTCTAAAAACATAGTTTTTAGAGGTACCCATAAGATAAGCGAAATCTGCCGGACGAGGTGAATTCGTCCGGCAGATTTTTGTCTTATGGGGAGAGGACATTTTTGGGGGCTTGCAGCCCCCTGCACAGGCTGTTTTAGGGCTGGTGCTCTTAACCCCTGCCCAGAGGGGGTTGACGCAAGCCCCCTCTGGACTCCCCTGCGGCAGGGCGGCTGCCCTGCACCTGCTTTGGGGCATACTGATTTTTGAGAGATTTCCTGCCGCTTCGACCACTCCTCCGGAGTGGCGGCAGAATAGATGATACCGGGGTCGCTCTTAGGATTTCAGGCAGCCTAACAGTACCGGGATGGCAGCTTTGCTTCGCTTGCTGCTATTTTAGGTGCATCATCAATCTGAAACGCAGAAATACTGCACAGGAGCTGCTTTAGCAGCGATGTGATAAACTGCTTAGCTTTGCAGCCTTTGCGAAGCATTGGCTGCAAGCGGGCGTTGAAAAGGAGTATCGTATTTCTCGAAGCAACCTGCCAGCGCGGGCTCCGCGCGGCGCAAGCCGACAATTTGCCCCCAAGTATGCAAAAATCGGCACCTTTCTGCATATAGATAGAAAGCAAGGGAGGTATCCGTATGTACCGTTGTTATGATTCCAGGAAGCTGCGGCTGTTTCTGATCCTCGATGCCATCGCACTGGCGGTCTGGCTGGTCTGCTCGGCGGCAGTGGGGGCTTCGCAGCAGCAGCCGGAGGGCGTGTTCCTCCCGGTCATCATGTACCACAGCATCACCGAGAACGGCAAGGGCGACTATCAGCTCTCGCCGGAGCAGTTCGAGGATGACCTGCGCTATCTGAAAAGCCACGGCTATGAGACAGTCTCAGTCGCAGATCTGGTCGCCTATACCGAGGGGAAAGGCACACTCCCCGCACAGCCCGTCATGCTGACATTCGACGACGGCTTCTACAACAACCTCTCCACGGCGCTGCCTTTGCTCGAACGCTATGACATGTGCGCTGTGGTGTCCGTTGTGGGGCGGTATACGGAGGAGCTGGCGCCGGCGGATCCGCATGTGGATCGGTATTCCTACCTGACATGGGAGGATGTGAGCGAGCTGCTTGCCTCCGGGCGGGTCGAGATCGGGAGCCATACCTATGACCTGCACCGCAATGACGAGCGGGCGGGCTGCTCCATCCGGGTCGGGGAGGATGCGGACGCCTATGCCGCCATGCTCCGCAGTGATCTGACGCAGCTACAGACTTTATGCAGCGAAAAAACCGGATGCGCCCCGACAGTGTTCGCCTATCCATACGGCTTTATCTGTCGGGAGAGCATTCCGGTCTTACAGGAACTTGGTTTTGTGTGTACGCTGACATGCTACGAGGCGCCGAATTATATCACGCAGGACAGCACATGCCTTTACGGGCTGTCACGCTATAACCGGGCGCCGGGGCGCAGCAGCGAGGAGTTCTTCGGGCGGGTACTAAATCACGCCATATCCTGAAGCTCCTCGATGTGGAACGGCGTCTGCTGATAGACGCAGTAGTTCAGCCAGTTGGAGTACATCAGGTTGGCATGGCAGCGCCATGTGAACTGCGGGTCGCACTTGGGATTGTCGCCGGGGAAATAGCCGAACGGGATGTCGATGGGCAGACCCTTGCCCAGATCCCGGAGGTATTCCTCCTGCAAGGTGCAGCGCTCGTACTCGTTATGCCCGGTCAGGAAGAACTCCCTGCCGTTGCGGTTGGCGACGATGTAGACGCCTGCCAGCGGCGAATAGGAGAGGATCTCCAGCTCCGGCACCTTGTCGATGTCCTCACGCCAGATCTCGGAATGACGGGAATGCGGCACGGGGAAGATGTCATCGAAACCACGCAGCAGCGGGTTGGCGGACTCTGCCTTGTGCGGGAACACGCCGAACAGCTTCTTGTCGAGCGGGTGCTTCGGCACACCGAAGTGGTAGTACAGCCCCGCCATTGCCGCCCAGCAGATGTACATGGTCGAGTAGACGTGCTTCCTTGACCAGGTCATGATCTCACACATCTCGTCCCAGTAATCCACTTCTTCAAACGGCATGTGCTCGACCGGAGCGCCGGTGATGATCATGCCGTCATAGAACTTGTCACGCACCTCCGGGAAGGTCTTGTAGAAGGTCTCCAGATGCGAGGCGGACGTGTTGCGGGAAACGTGCGACACATGCAGGAGCTCGATATACACATGCAGCGGCGAATTGCTCAGGAGGCGCATGAGCTGCGTCTCCGTTTCAATTTTTTTGGGCATGAGATTCAGGATGAGCACACGCAGCGGACGGATGTCCTGGTGCTCGGCACGATAGTTCGACATGACAAAGATGCCTTCTTTTTCGAGTGTTTCAAAAGCGGGCAGATCTTTGGGAATACGGATCGGCATGACATTTACCTCCTTATAGATTTTTTGGAAAGCACTGGATCAATCAGTTCTTCCCTGGAAAATTGCCGTGATACGGCAGAAAGAGCGGAGCGTGGCTCCGCTCTTATGTTCAGAAACTGTGAAGCAGATTCACTGGGACATCAATAGCCTGCTGCGCCTGATTCGTAGGCCGACTGGAATGCTTCCGAGAGCGATGCCATCGAAACACCACAGATCAGCATGACCAGAACCGAGATGATCACAGCCGCAACCACAATGATGATCTGCGCGATCGCAAAGTTCTTGACGTTCTTGTTCTGGGCGGCGATCGCAATGATGATGCAGATCAGGAAGCCGATACCGGGCAGTCCGAACAGGATCATGTAGCCGATATAGCCAAGGGGCGAGATCGGCTGGTTCTGCGGCGCATAGTAGCCATTTGCATTGGGCTGCGTTCCATTGTAGTCCATGTCAGTGACCTCCAAATTGTCTGATTAAACGGGATGGATCTGCTTTTCAGCGTCGCCGTGCTTGCCGTCAAGGGCGAACTTCGCATCTCTGCGCTTCTCGAAGAACTTGACAGCCACCTGACCGAACTGTGCGTAGCTGAGGACGTCCTCCTCGCTCTCTGCCCACTCGGCGCACTCCTTGCGGAGCTTGTCCAGCTCCGGCTCGAGCAGGTCTGCCGGACGGCAGTCGATCGGCTCGGCATCGCCGATGATCTTCTTACGGAACTCGGGGTCGATCGGCACCGGTGTCTGACCGTATTCGCCACGAACAACGCCCTTGAACTCCTTGGTCACGGTCTTGTAGCGCTCGCCGGTCAGCACGTTGAATACAGCCTGTGTACCAACGATCTGGGAGGACGGCGTTACGAGCGGCGGATAGCCTGCATCCTTGCGGACTCTCGGCACCTCGGCAAGAACCTCGCCAAGGAGATCCTCCTTGCCTGCCTGCTTGAGCTGGGACAGGAGGTTGGAAAGCATACCGCCCGGTACCTGGTAGATCAACGCACCGGCATCGGCGGCCAGCATCTTCTGGTCGATCAGACCGGACTCGATGTACTTCTTGCGCAGACCCATGAAGTAGTCACGGATCTCGTTGAGCAGGACGAGGTCAAGACCGGTATCGTACTCGGTACCCTGGAAGGCAGCGACCATCGACTCGGTCGGTGCATGGGAGGTACCCAGTGCGAGCGGAGACATGGCGGTGTCGATGATGTCGGCACCTGCCTCAACACCCTTGATCAGGCACATGGAAGCCAGACCGGAGGTGTAGTGCGTGTGCAGGTCGATCGGGAGATCGACCACGGACTTGATCGCCTTGACGAGCTCTGCCGTTCTGTAGGGCGTGAGCAGCGCAGCCATGTCCTTGATGCAGATGGAATCCGCACCGGCTTCGGCGATCTTCTTCGCATACTCCACGTAATATTCATCTGTAAACACTTCACCGGTGGTGAAGGACATTGCCACCTGTACCTCCGGCTTCTTGCCGTCGCGGGAAGCCTTCTTGGCGGAGTTGATGGCGGTCTGGAGGTTGCGGATGTCGTTGAGCGCGTCGAAGATACGGATCACGTCGATACCGTTCTCCACGGACTTCTGGACAAATTCCTCCAGTACATCGTCTGCATAGTGACGGTAGCCAAGCATGTTCTGGCCGCGGAACAGCATCTGCAGGCGGGAATCGGGCATCTCACGGCGCAGGGTGCGCAGTCTCTCCCACGGATCCTCGTTCAGGAAGCGCAGGCAGGAGTCAAATGTCGCACCGCCCCAGCACTCGATGGAATTGAAGCCGACCTCGTTGAGCTTGCCGAGGATCGGGCGCATATCATCGAGCGTCATGCGGGTGGCAAGCAAAGACTGGTGCGCATCACGCAGGACGGTCTCGGTGATTCTGATTTTTTTAGCCATAGTGATCTATAGTCCTTTCATTTAGGATAAAACACAAATCAGCTTTGCCCTTCTGCCGAATGGCAAAGGGCATTGCGGACACCGGAACAGTGCATCCGCAGATCTCAAAGCAAACTGCCAGCGCGGGCTCCGCGCTTAACCAACAGTTGCGAGGGTGTCGCCGCTCTGTACGTTGTCGCCCTTCTTGACAACGATGCTGGTCACGGTACCGTCGCAGGGAGCAACGATGTCGTTCTCCATCTTCATTGCCTCGAGTACCATGATGACGTCGCCCTTGGAGACGCTCTGACCCTGGGATGCCTTCACATCCAGGATGGTGCCGGGCATCGGGGCAGTTACCTTCTCGCCTGCGCCTGCTGCGGCTGCCGGAGCGGGTGCCGGAGCGGGTGCTGCTGCGGCTGCGGGAGCCGGTGCTGCTGCCGGTGCGGGAGCTGCGCCTGCGCCGACTTCCTCAACTGCGACATCATAGGTCTTGCCGTTGACTGTTACATTGAATCTTTTCATAGTAATATACCACCTATCTGTAAATTCAAGGATTCTATGGAACTCTTTAAAAAGGAAGGGGGAGTTTCGGGGCTGCGCCCCGCACCCGCTTTTTCTGAAAAGCACGCTTTTCAGAACTTCCTTTTACCACCAATCTGTAATTTTAAGGATTCTCTGAAATTATCCGGAAGCCCGTCAGAACGGGAGGTTGTTGTGCTTTCTCGGGAGATTCGTCACACGCTTGCCCTCGAGCATGGAGAGCGCACCGCTCAGGACGCTGCGGAGGTCTGCAGGGGTGATGATCTCATCGAGGACACCAAGCTGTGCGGCTGCAAGGGCAGATGCCTGGTTCTCGGTGTACTCCTTTGCCAGCTCCTTGCGCTTGGCAGCGAGGTCGTCGCAGCCCTTGAGCTGATCATGCCACAGGAACTCCACTGCGGATTCCGGCATGAGCGGAGCGATATAGGCATTCTCCAGTGCATAGGCAAAATCAGCGTTGCAGCCCTTGCCGGCGAGTGCGACAAAGACCGGACCGACTGCCTTGCCGGTCACAACGGAGATCTTGGCAGTGGTCGCCTCGGCATAGGTGCCTGCAAGGCGGGTCAGCGCACGAACAGCGCCGGTCAGCTCGGTATCGGCAGTGCCGTCAAAGCCGAGCGTATCCACGAAGGTGATCACCGGGATGGAGAACGCATCACACAGACGGACAAACCGTGCGATCTTGGCGCAGTCTGCCTCGGTGAGCTTGGCATCCGTCTTGTTGGTGGCTGCGATGCCCACGGTAGAGCCGCAGACCGTTGCCAGTGCGGTGTAGGCTGCGCCTGCATAGTCCGCATAGAGCTCGGTCACGCTGCCGCCGTCTGCAAGGCTGTCCACATAGGAGGCCAGGTCGCTGCCGGCTGCGGCTGCGGGTGCCTCAAATTCCATGCAGGGAGCAAATGCCATGTTGTTGACCGGGAGCACGTTCACGAGCGCACGTACCTTTGCGAAGGCATCGGCGTCGTCATCAGCGGTGAGTGCCGCAATGCCGTTCCTGGCACATGCCTCCGTGCTGCCTGCACCGTCCGCAAAGCCGGGGGTCAGGAACAGCTCGGCATCCTTGGTCATCACAACAAAGTCAGCTGCACACGCTGCCATTGCAGCGCTGCCTGCGCAGACACCGGCGATCACGGCGATCTGCGGAACCACGCCGGAAAGCGCTGCGGTGCGCTTCATCAGCAGGCTGTAGGCATTCAGGGAAACGGCAGAACCGCCGTCCAGGAATGCACCGTTGGAATCCCAGATGCCTACCACCGGTGCGCCGGTCTTGGCGGCAAGTGTGTAGACCTTCGAGATCTTCTCGGCATGTGCAGGACCTACGGCACCGTTGTTCACGCTCTGATCCTGTGCGAAGGCATAGACCGGATTGCCGTTGACATAGCCGAAGGCTGTCACAACGCCTGCCGGTGCGTCCTTCTCCATGACGCAGGAGCCGATCTCCTTATAGGATCCCTCGTCAAACAGCGCAGCAAGGCGGATCCTTGCCGGGCTGGCTGCATTTTTCTCCATCTGCATAGTATCGATCCTTCCTAACTATTAAAAATAAGAAAGCGCTGAAAAATCGGTCATGACCGCTCCGGGGAAAGGGAAAAGTGTTTTCCGGGGCTTCGCCCCGTACCCCGTTCGCTGATCGTTACATCGATCAGCGCCTTCCTAAAAGCAAACAAAAAGCATAAAGGTCCCTCAAAAACCTCTGTGCCCCGTTGCATACACTACTATCATACTATTTTTTTCACTTTTTTTCAAGTGTTTGCGGGATTGTCCCTGCAATTTTTGCAGCTTTCCATAATATCGGCGATATTCTGCAATACATTTTCGTCGTTTTGTATAAAGCGCAGCATCCGCAGACGTTCGAGCATCGCAGGATCCGTGATATAAAACGCCGCACGTTCGATGCCCCGGAGCTCTGCCTTGAACAGCACAGAGCGCACGAGACCGTCGCAGAAGTTGAGGTCATGGCCGTCATCCACGGCATAGATGACCACCTGCTCCGGCTCATAGGCATAGACGATATAGCCCTTGACAGCGCCGTCCTCCCGTGCTTCGGTCAGATGGAAGCCCGCCGGGAGCGAAAGACCGGCGAGCAGCTCTGTATAGGCGGAAAAGTCCGTTGTTTCGATGATCTGGAGCATGGCTCACTCCTTTCCGATGGCACTGCGGATCGCCCGCAGCTCCTCTGCGGTGAGGTCACGCCATTTTCCGGGCGCCAGCATACCCAGCTTGAGCGGTCCGATGGATGTCCGGCGCAGACGTGCCACCTCCAGACCGACAGCCTCGCACATGCGGCGGATCTGGCGGTTCCTGCCCTCCTTGATGGTCATCTGGAGAACGACACGCCCGGGCTCGTTCGTCATGACAACGACCGTTGCCGGGAGCGTCTTCTTGCCGTCGAGCTCGATGCCGTCGGCAAGCGCCACGAGCTGTTCCTCGGTGACGGCAGGGCGCACGGTCACACGGTAGGTCTTGCTGACATGCCGGGACGGGTGCATGATGCCGTTGGCGAAGGCACCGTCATTCGTGAGGAGCAGCAGCCCCTCGGAATTGCGGTCGAGGCGTCCGATCGGGTAGACACGCTCCTCCACGCCTTCGAGCAGATCCATGACACAGCGGCGCTCGAGCTCGTCCGAGACGGTCGTCACATAGCCTCTCGGCTTGTGGAGCATGATGTAGCGGAGCTTCTTCTTTTTCGGGATGTTGATGCGCTGACCGTCCACGGTGATCACATCTCTCGGGTCAGCCTTGTCGCCCAGTCCGACGGGGCGGCCGTTGCGCTGCACTCTGCCCTCCCGGATGAGCTCCTCCGCTTTGCGGCGGGAGCAAAAGCCGGCGTCGGCAAGCAGCTTCTGGATGCGGGTCATTGCCATAGGTTTCTCCTTTCTCACCGCCTCCCGGCGGAAATGAGGGGGCAGAGATCATGGTGTCTGACGAGCAGGGCTCCATAATCGTTCCCAAAGGCTTCTCTTCGGTCGTTCTGCCGGACGTGCCGGCACGTTTTCCTCTGCAAGCAGAGGGACAGAAGCGATCTCACGCTCCTGGTAATAATACACGATCTCGCCGAGGGGGTCGCCCTCGCAGACCGGTGCATAGACAAATGGCGCTCGCCGGATGACCGTGCGGATGCCGGACGGTCTCCCATTCACGGCGCCGATGGTCACGGGCGCGGCGGGCTGCACGGAGACAGTCTCCTGCGTGCCGCCTGCGACCGGGAAGATCAGCTCCTCCGGAACAGGCAACGCCGCCGCCTGCACACGGGAAAAGCCGTAGTCATACAGGCGCATGTGGTCGTTCCAGTCATCCGGGGCGCTGAGCGTCACACAGATGAGCGTCACGCCGTCCCGTTCACATGCCGAGACAAGGCAGCGCCCCGCTTCATCCGTAAAGCCGGTCTTGACGCCGATCACGTCCTCACGCATGGTGAGGAGCCGGTTGGTATTGTACAGCGTCCGCTCATAGGGCGGGTCGCCGAAGCAGACGGTCTTTGCCTTTTCACAGCACATGCTGCGGAAGGTCTCGTTGCGCAGGGCTTCCCGGGTGAGGAGCGCCATATCATAGGCGGAGGCACCGTGCCCCTCCCCTTCCAGACCGGAGGGCGTGACAAAGTGCGAATCCCGCATACCGATCGTCTGCGCACGGGCATTCATCAGCGCCGCAAAATCCGGGATGCTCCCGGCGATGCGGACGGCTGCGGCATTGGCGGCATCATTGCCGGACGGCAGCAGCATCCCATAGCAGAGCGCACGCAAGGTCACGAGATCGCCTTCCTGCAAGCCCATCGAGGAGCCCTCCACACGGATGGCATCGGGATCGACCCGGAATGCCGTGTCAAGGTCGCCGTGCTCGAGCGTCAGGAGCGTGGTCATGATCTTGGTGGTGCTTGCCATCGGGCGCTGTTCCCGGGCGTTCTGCTCACAGAGCACCTGTCCGGTGGCGGCTTCGGTCAGGATCCATGCCCTGGCAGATACCTCCGGTGCGGCGCAGACCTCCGTGACCGGCAGCAGCCGGCAGAACAGGATGGCTAAGATGATGCCGATGATCTTTTTCATTGCCGTTCCTCCTGTACAATGCATTACTCATACTGATCCTCAATACTAAAGTAGATAAAGCAGGTTAAGGGGGCGCAGCCTCCTTAAAACCCCTTTCTCCCCCTTCTGGGGGAGGTGCCGCCGAATGGCGGCGGAGGGGGCAGGCTTTACTTATCTATCGGAGTAAAGGGGAGTAGTATCAAATAAAAAGTGGTATCCTTCTGCATTGTATGGGGAACGGGACAGGATTATGCCTCTTCGGCGGTATCCTCAACGACCTCGGCGGACTTTTCGGTCTTGTCGCCCTTCTTCGGGATGAGGGAGATGACCTTGTCCACGAGACCGGGTACCATATCGAGCAGGACATTTGCCTTGTCGGCGTTCATGGTGAGCTGGACGAGCTGTACATCGCCGTTCTTGACCACGAGGAAGCCCACGGGCTTGATGCTCATGCCGCCGCCTGCGCCGCCTGCAAAGTATTCCTTTGCGGTACGGGTCGGCAGGTCAGAACCGCCGGAACCGAAGCCGACACTGACCTTGGAGATCGGGATGATGGTCGTGCCGTCCTTGCAGTTGATCGGGTCGCCCATCATGGTGTTGGTATCCACAAAATTGCGGATCTTTTCCATGCTGACGCCTACAAAACCATTGATTGCATGTTCGCTCATAGTGATACTCCTTACTGCGGTATGATACCGCTTTGATTTACTAAAATGATCGCTTTCCGGCTCCCCGCTTAGATCTTGTCGCTGACGAGGGTCTTTTTGGCGGAGCCGTTGTCCTTCAGGAAGCCGATACCCAGGCGGATGGCAAAGGCAAGCACCGTGCCGATGCTGATCCTGAACTTGCAGCCGCAGTTGTACCGGCTGGTGTCCTCGGTGTAGTCGCAGACGATGGAGATGCGCTTGTGCTTGACCTTCATATACTGCGCTGCCGCGCCGAACAGGGGGTGCAGGATCATCATGAACTTGCCGTAGAGCTGCGCCGTTTCGGCGGCATCCTCACCGCCGAGCACGATGTCCGTCTCGATGTCGTACCAGGTGATGCCCCGGAGCAGCTTGTTCAGGGGACTTCCCAGTGCGAACAGACCGCTGCCCGCAAGATCCGCCTTGCCGGCGATGTTTTGCAGGAGCTTCCAGAGCTTGTCCATGAGGAAATCACGGCGCTGTTCCTCCGGCGCTTCCTCTTCCTTCTTCTTTTTCTTCTTTTTTTCTTTTTTGGGCTTGTCGCTCTTCTTCCGGGGCAGGATCTTGATGCCGAGATAGGAAACGCTCCAGTCAAACTGTCCGCCCCAGTAGCGCACTGCCACAACGACGTTCGAGATGCACAGCAGCACATTCAGCAGCACAAGTATCCCGACGATGATCAGAAATACCCGCAATAGGATCCCCCCTTTATCATCATGATGTAGGTGAAAAGTCTCTTTATATGATAGTCGCATCAAGGGGTGCCCCCTCCGCCGCCGTTCGGCGGCACCTCCCCCATTGGGGGAGGATGGTCTCTAAGAGGGCTTCGCCCCCTTGACCCCCTTTATGCTTCCGGTGTTGGCTCTGTTTCCTCCGATGATCCGGCAGATGCTTCCGGCGCCTCCGGTGTTTCCTCTGCGGCAGACGTTTCCTCCGCAGCAGTATCTTCCGCAGGCTGTTCCTCCGCAGGGGCATCCTGTTCCGCCGTGAAGCCGTCGAGCTCGCCGGTGAAGGTCTCATCCTGCCGCTTCATGGGCGGCGGGAGCTCATCGAGCGAGGAGAGCCCGAATGCCCGTAAAAACAGTGCCGTCGTCTGGTAGCCGATGGGATGACCGGGGACGTCGATGCGTCCGGCTTCCTCGAGCAGTCCCTTATCCACGAGGGAATTGATGACCGAGGAGCTGTCGATGCCTCTGACACGCTCCACAAAGCCCTTGCTCACCGGCTGGTTGTAGGCAACGATGGTCAGCGCTTCCATAGCGGCGTTGCTGAGCGGGCGCATACGCTCCTGCTCCATCGCCTTCCGGATGATGTCGGCATATTCCTGCCGGGTGCCGATCTGCCATGAACCGCCGAGCTGCATGACACGCAGCGCACTGCCGGTATCCTCATAGCGTTTCTGCAAAGCCTCCATGAGCGGGGGCACGGCATTTTCAGTAATCTCAAGCACCTGTGCCAGGCGGGAGGTCTCCACCGGGTCTCCGCAGGCGAAGAGGATCGCTTCTATTGTTGTGACCTGTTCGTCCATGCGTCACCTGCCTTTCCGCTCGCACATGGCAAGCTCGGTATTGTCTTCATTGAGCCGGATGCGCCCGAAACGGGTCAGCTCCAGCACGGCTAAAAAGGTCGCCACTCTGGCGGAGCGGTCGGTCAGCCCGTCATAGAGCGAGGCGACCGTCACGGTCTTGCCGCCGTACAGTGCCCGCAGCACATGCACGACCTTGGATGTCACCGAGACCACACGCTCCTGCGTCACGGTGTCGGTGATATGCTCGGAGAGCGCCTGTCCGTTCAGACGTGCCTTGCCGATGCGGGCATAGGCATCTGCTAAAACGTCGGGCGAATGCACCAGCTTGTAGGTCTGGGGGAGCTTGGCGAGCTTCATGGGCTTGCGGACGAAGATATCATCGGCAAGGAACTGCTCACGGAGCTTCTTGGCTGCCTGCTGGCAGAGGGCGTATTCGATGAGGGCCCCTTGCAGCTCCTGCTTGATGCGCTCGGCTTCCTCGGGCTTGGGCAGCAGCGAAACGGTCTTGATATAGACCAGACGGGCTGCCATTTCGAGAAATTCGCCGGCAAGCTCCAAGTCCTGCCGCTGGGCTTCTTCTATATAGAGTAAATATTGCTCCAGGAGCTTGGTGATCTCGATGTCGTTGATGTTGAGCTGGTGTTTGGAGATCAGGTGGAGCAGCAGGTCGAGGGGACCTGTGAACACATCCAGCTTGAATTCGATCGCTGCCATACTACACCACCACCGGGATCCACTGTGTGATATAGATCATCCCTGCAAAGATCAGGTTGTTGAGCAGGCTCAGCGGATAGCTCAGGATGCCGGTGAAGAGCAAAATCATCATGATGCCGTAGAAAATGCGCTGGTTGCGCAGCACCCAGACGGCTGCCTTCGGGGGCAGGAAATAGGTGAGCACCCGGGAACCGTCAAGCGGCGGCACGGGGATCATGTTGAAGAGGAAGAGGTTCAGGTTGATGACGATGAACCAGAACAGCATGTAGGAGACATAGTACATCGTGCCGCTGCCGTCGAACATGCTGATCGAGGACAGATCACCGGCGAGATAGTTCATCCCCCCGCAGAGCCGGAAGGCGATCACGCCGAGGAATGCCACAAGCAGATTGGTGAGCGGACCTGCGATGGCGGTGATCATCATGCCGAGGCTCGGGTTCTTGAATTTCGAGGGCGATACCGGCACCGGCTTTGCCCAGCCGAAGCCGAGCAGCATCAGCATCAGAGAGCCGAGACCGTCGAGGTGGGCAAGCGGGGAAAGCGTCAGGCGGCCTTCGTTCTTGGCGGTGTCGTCGCCGAGCTTGTTCGCCGTCCATGCGTGCGCAAACTCATGCAGCGGATTGATGAGAAAGATGATCATCATCCGTGACAGGAACAGCAGAACGAGCTGCGGATCGAACGCTTGCATGGTCAGCATGGATACTCCCCTCTCTTTTGCATACTTACTTTTTTATTATACTACAAAACAGAAAACTTTGCAAGTGCTTTATGGAAAAAGATGCATCCGTCGCGGTGAAAGGCGCTTTTTGCGTCGGCTGAAAAGATTTTTCTGAAAAAATTTGAAAAAAGACTTGCTTTTTTCGGGATCATCTGCTATAATATATGACATAGGTGTTTTTTACAGCGGCAAATGCCCTGTATCATTTGAAGGAGGTGTGTTTCATGGCAAAGTGTGCAATTTGCGGTAAGGGCGTGACATTCGGCAACAAGGTATCTCACTCCCACAGAGCATCCAACAGAACCTGGAAGCCCAATGTACAGCGTGTCAAGGCAATCGTCAAGGGCGCTCCCTGCCATATCTATGTATGCTCCAGATGCCTGCGTTCCGGCAAGGTTGAGCGTGCGTAAGAGCTGCATGGATCGTTGCGAATGCGAAATTGATCAGGAGACAGTCAGGGACTGTGCTCCTGGTTTTTTTTGTGCGGTGCGTGCCCGCACGGGGCGGACGCAGGCATGGTCTCGCTCGGTCTATGGCGCAGGCCTTGCGTTGATAGGTGCGGATCGGCGTTTCTTGGCACTCTGTAAAAAAGCTGTTGACTTTCTTCCGCTTTTATGATATAATGTCAATAACAGATGACCGGCGGGGTGACCTGCCGCTGTAATTTTTATTGTATGAGGTGACTATTTTGGCAGAGATCAAAAAATCCCAGGAACCGATCAACAACCCGGTACTGGTACAGGCTATGGATGCCATGAAAGAGGATCGTAATCCGAAGACCGAGTCCGCATTTGTCAATGCACTGAAAGTCGGTCGTTTTCTTGTTCCGGCAGATGTCAGCACCGTACAGGCTGCACAGGCAAATCCGGACGGTACCGTTCAGCTGAAGGATCAGCCGCAGGTGAAGTTCGTGCTGTTCAGCAACCCCTCCGGTGAGCGCTATTTCCCGCTGTTCACGGACAATGTAGAGATCAACAAGTGGCCGGATCGTGAGAAGCATCAGCTCGCAGCGATCACCTATGCGGATCTCTGCCAGTTCTTCAAGAGAGAAGAGGAGAATCCGAACCGCACCGACAAGCTGACCGGCATCGTGATCAACCCCTTCGCACAGAACATCATGGTACCCACCGAGAGCATGATGAAGATCCTGAACACCGAGGCTCTCGCCCCCGGCACCAAGATCCAGATCGGCGACCTCAAGGAGAAGCCGCAGGAGCTGCTCGATGCGCTCAATGAGGCAATGCCCGGTGAGGATGCCATCTCCAAGGCTTATCTGCGTGTGATGAAGCGTGAGGACAAGCCGAACCCGAACTTCCTGCTCGTGCTCGACATCGACGTAGTAGAGCTGGGTGACAACGGCGTCAAGGAGCTGTTCGACCGTGTGGCAGAGGTCGCAAAGCCGCATCTCCGTGGCGTTGAGCTGGCGATCGTTCCGGCTTCCAACAACTTCGGCGTAGCTGCTTTGAAGGACGCTGTTCCGTTCTACGAGAAGTAAAATATGCGTTTAACGCCCCTCTTTCTGATTGGAGAGAGGGGCGTTTTTTTGCGTAGTATAGAAAAAACTCCGCAGCCCTGAAAAAGCATCTTCCATGCACCATTGTCTGAAACCCCAGAAAACTGCATTGGAGCATCCGTATGGATGCGATGTGTGAAGAAAAAACAGCATTGCCCCCAATGCTTCGCAAAGGGGGCAAGCGATAACCGAAGAAGTGCAGTAGCAAATTGCGAAGCAACCTGCCAGCCCGGGCTTAGATCGTGCCGGGGAGCTTGTATTTCCGGGAGAAGACCTCGAAGTTCTCGTTGAAGTTCTTGTTGCCGAACTTGACCTTGCTGAGGTAGCTGTGGGTCTCGAACATGTTGTGCGAGGTCTCGATGACGGATACGGCGATGTTGGAGCAGTGGTCGCTGACACGCTCGAAATTGATGAGGATGTCGTTGAGGACGAAGCCCATCTCAATGGTACAGCTCCCCTTCTGGAGACGCTGGATGTGGTTCGCACGGATGTCACGGGTCAGGTAGTCGATCACCTGTTCAAGCGGCTCGATGTTGGCAGCTTCTACCTCGTTGTGGGACTTGTAGACCTGATAGGTGTTCTGGAGGATCTCCTCCAGGGCTGCCGTGAGCACGGCGAGCTCCTGCTGGGCGCCTTCGGAAAATTCCAGACCGTGACCGTGGATCTCCTCGGCGCTCTGCACGATGTTGATGGCATGGTCGCCGAGACGCTCAAAATCACCGATCGCACGCAGAACACGGGACGATACCTGGCTGTCCCGTTCGGAGAGTGCCATCGTACTCAATTGTACGAGCGAGGAACCGATCCGGTCTTCGTAATTATCGAGCTTTTCTTCGTTTTCATAGACCTTTTTCGCCAGCTTCTCGTCAAAATCCGTCAGAAGCGACACACTGAGCAGAACGGTCTCTACCGCCAGAAGCGCCATGTTCTGAGAGGCGTTCTCGCACTCTGCAACAGCGACGGACGGGGTGGTCAGCACGCGCTTGTCGAGCAGCGTATGCTGGTGCTTGGCATCCTCGCCGGCACCCTTGTCGGGAAGAACGAGGTCTGCGATCTTTTCCAGATACTTCGCAAACGGGAGCAGCAGGAAGGTCGTCAGGATGTTGAAGACCGTGTGGACGATGGCGATGCCGATGGAATTGATCGTCCAGGAGGAGAACTCAAAGCCGATGGTCATGTCGAGGATCTCATAGACCGTCAGGAAGATGACCGTACCGATGACGTTGAAGGCGATGTGGATGACGCCGACCTTCTTGGCGTTGTTGTTGACACCGATCGACGAGATCAGCGCCGTTACGCAGGTACCGATGTTCTGACCCATGATGATCGGGATGGCCATGCCGAAGGTGATGGTGCCCGTGTTGTCTGCAAGGGTCTGGAGGATACCGATGGATGCGGCAGAGCTCTGGATGATACCGGTAACGCCGGTGCCGACGAGCACGCCGAGGATCGGGTTGTCAAACTTGGTGAGGAGCTGCTGGAACTCTGTGGAATCCTTCAGCGGGCCGACAGCGTCCTTCATCAGTACCATGCCGTACATCAGGACTGCAAAGCCGACAAGGATATTGCCGATGTTCTTCTTCTGGCCGCTGCCGCTATTGGACATCATGAGCAGCGCACCGATCAGCGCAAAGATCAGGGAGAAATACTCCGGATTGAGAAGCGACAGCCAGAGCGGGCCTTCCGTGTCCACGCCCATGAGACAGAGGAGCCATGTCGTGAAGGTCTTACCGATGTTGGCGCCGATGATGACGACGACCGTCTGGGAGACTTCCATGACGCCGCAGTTGACCAGTCCGACGAGCATGACCGTCAGAGAGGACGAGGATTGCAGCACGATCGTGATGGCTGTACCGAGCAGCAGGCTCAGCATCCAGTTGGAGGTGAGCTTTTTGAGCGCCTGCTCCATCTTGCCGCCTGCCATTTTTTCCAGACCAGAGGACATGACACTCATACCATAGAGGAAGAATGCCAGACCGCCGATGACCATGATCACCGCAAGGACGATATCTTTGACTTCCATACGCTTGACCACCTTTCCTGAAATGAGAGAGGTTCCGGGTGTGGCTTTAGTATAACACACCATTCTTAAAATAGTATTGAGTTACCAGAACTATCATAGCAGAAGCATGTTAAATCCGCAGCAAGGCAATGTTAAATTCAGGTTAAATCGAAGGGGAACGGGGGTTTGTGAAATATGCTCATTGACACGCCACTTATATATATGGTATAATATCCCACAGTAACGTTCAAATATCGAAAGGAGCCCCAAATATGAAAGAAAAAAGCAAAAAGAAGCCCGTCCTGATCGTGCTGGCGGTGATCGCTGTCATCGTCATCGGCATCTCGATCTTCGTGTCCGTCCATGCAGCACGGAACAAGAAGGACATGCAGGCGACCATCGACAAAGGTCTTGCGCAGGTGCAGTCGCACTACAATATCACCCCCTGTGATGCGGGCGAGTATGCCAATATCACCATGTACGGCGTGATGAAATTCAACACAAAGCAATATGATGTGGAAGATCTCGGCAACCTCTCCATCATGACCACGGACATGGGCATGATGCAGATGGTCTCGTTCATGATCACGCCTTATGAGAAGAATGTGCCGCTGTGTACGCTGGATTATATGTACATCCTCGGGAACCGGAAGTCCTATGTGGAATTCTATGATCTGGTGAATGATCCGCAGTCGGAGGAATACACCGCCGTCCTCGACTCGCTCCGGGAGATGCAGAGCCGCTATGACGACATCACCGAGCTCGAAGCCACGGAAAACTGGTACGACAACTATCTCACCGTCTTCATGCACAAGAGCCTGAGCGGCAAGGAGGAGCAGCGCAACCAGGAGATGTTCTGCGATGCGCTCGGCACGTACCTTGACGTTTCCGCCGGTCTGGACAAGAGCTCCCCGGAGGATGCCGCCGCACAGCTGGCGATCACGGAGGCATACAGCAACGGTCTGATCGAAAAGGGCGGCGTTTCCACGGATGTGTTCAAGAAGGCGCTCGGCGAGGAGACCACACGGGATTTCTTTGATAAGGTATTCTTCGGAACGGACAGAGCAGCGTGATCCCTCACGGCTCCGTTCTGATATAACAGACAGCGAAAGCTCCCCCGGGCAAATCGGGGGAGCTTTCTGTATGTTATGCAAATCTTGGAGGTTACATTTGCTGACATAGAAGTATAACAGGTATCTCTAAACCCTCCCATTCTGCTTTTCTGCAAAAAGCAGAATGGCTTAGGTGTGGGGCTCCGCCCCACACCCCGCCTCTAAAAACATCGTTTTTAGAGGTACCCATAACGCCAACTTACTTGATAGCTGCGAAAGCCGTTTCGAGGGCGTCGATCAGGTCGTCGATGTGCTCGGTGCCGATGGACAGGCGGATCGTGTTCGGCTTGATGCCCTGCTCCAGCAGCTCCTCGGTCGTGAGCTGGCTGTGGGTGGTCGATGCCGGATGGATCACGAGGGACTTCACGTCTGCGACATTCGCCAGCAGCGAGAAGATCGGCAGATTGTCGATGAACTTCTTCGCATCGTCCTCGGTGCCCTTCACCTCGAAGGTGAAGATGGAGCCAGCGCCGTTCGGGAAGTACTTCTGATAGATGTCATGAGTCGGCTCGGATGCCAGGGACGGATGGTGAACGGCTTCCACCTGCGGATGCTTGGACAGGAAGTCCACGATCTTCAGGGCATTTTCCACATGGCGCTCCACTCTGAGGGAGAGCGTCTCCAGACCCTGGAGGAAGATGAAGGCATGGAACGGAGAGAGCGTTGCGCCCGTATCACGCAGCAGGATCGCACGGATATAGGTCACGAATGCTGCCGGACCGACAACTGCGGAGAAGGATACGCCGTGATAGCTCGGGTTCGGCTCGGAGATCCATGGATACTTGCCGGACTTTGCCCAGTCGAAGTTGCCGGAATCCACGATCACGCCGCCGATGGCAGTGCCGTGACCGCCGATGAACTTGGTGGCGGAGTGTACCACGATGTCAGCGCCGTACTCGATCGGGCGGATGAGGTAGGGCGTTGCGAAGGTGGAATCCACAACGAGCGGGATGTTGTGCTTGTGGGCAACCTCGGCGATGGCTGCGATGTCTGCAACGTTGGAGTTCGGGTTGCCGAGGGTCTCGATGTAGAGCGCCTTGGTGTTCTCGTTGATGGCTGCCTCAAATGCTGCCGGATCGGGCTCTACGAACTCGGTCGTGATGCCGTACAGCGGGAGGGTGTGTGCCAGCAGGTTGTAGGTGCCGCCGTAGATGGTCTTGGAAGCGACGATGTTCTCACCTGCCTTTGCCAGTGCCTGGATGGTGTAGGTGATGGCTGCCGCACCGGATGCCGTTGCCAGCGCTGCCACGCCGCCTTCGAGGGCTGCGATGCGCTGCTCGAACACATCCTGCGTGGAGTTGGTCAGTCTGCCGTAGATGTTGCCCGCATCCTTCAGACCGAAGCGGTCTGCGGCGTGCTGGGAATCCCGGAACACATAGGATGTGGTCGCATAGATCGGAACGGCTCTCGCATCGGATGCCGGGTCTGCCTGCTCCTGTCCAACGTGGAGCTGAAGTGTCTCAAAATGAAGCTTGTTAGCCATAGTAATTACCTCCTGATATCATATCTATCAAATTTCGGTCGATCCTCTTATCTCTTATTTCTTATCATCATAAATCCTGTTGTCAGTTCTGACATCGTGTATCTTTCTCCGGTCTGCCGTACATTCGGTCACGGCCTCTTACAATGGAGCGAAGCTGGGCTAAAATGGATCTCATCTGCTTCATGCTCCTCACTTCCTTTCTTTGCTTACTCAGTAAGTCTATCTGTTTGGTATGTATTTATTATAGCACAGGTTTCCGGCTTTGTCCAATACGTAAGAATGATAATGCGTTATAGATTCAGGCTATAGCGGAAATCTATAGCCCGGGTATACATATAATAAATAAAGCCGACAGATGCAAGTGCAGCTGTCAGCCTATTAAAGTGCCGAAAGTACAAACGGGGTTTTTAGGGGCTCCGCCCCTAATGCGGCTGCGGTGCGCAGCACCGCCAAAAAAACTCCCCTTGGGGGGAGGTGCCGCCGGACGGCGGCGGAGGGGGGGCGGGCATACAGGCAGCCTACATATTCAAAAAGCTGACATCAGCTCCCTGCTCATGTCAGCCTTTGTTTCTATAGATAAAAAAAGTGCCGGGATCACATCCCGGCTCCAGATTAGATGAAATAAAACCAATTTTTGTGTAGAACAAAAGAAAGGAGACAACAAAACGAGTGTTAATAATACGTGATCCGTATATAACACTATAGATATTATAACGCAAAAATTATATTTCGTCAATAGGAATTGCTAAAAAAAAAGTTGCATGCCCAATGTTTGTTTACTATGCTAAAATTCAAGACAAAATATTTGTATAAAACGCTGCGAAATTCTCTGAAAAACAACGGATGACCGCTTGCTGCGGTGTGTCTTTTGTTGGAAATTTGAAAAAATATCCGTAAAAAATTACAAAAAGGGTATTTACAAAATTGCCGATTTGTGCTATTATAAATAATGTAAGGTACTGTTAGTGTGCCTAACAGAATTTCATATTTTAGGAGGAATATACCCATGGCAAGAAAAATGTTAACCATGGACGGTAACAACGCCGCTGCTTGGGCGTCGTATCCGTTTACAGATCTCTCTGCGATCTACCCGATCACACCGTCTTCTGTAATGGCGGAAGTTACCGACATCTGGTCCGCACAGAACAAGAAGAACCTGTTCGGCGACCCCGTGACCGTCGTTGAGATGGAGTCGGAGGCTGGTGCAGCCGGTGCTGTTCACGGTTCCCTGTCTGCCGGTGCGCTGACCACCACATACACCGCTTCTCAGGGTCTGCTTCTGATGATCCCGAATATGTACAAGATCGCCGGCGAGCTGCTGCCGAGCGTTATCCACGTATCTGCACGCTGCGTATCCTCTCATGCACTGAACATCTTCGGTGATCATTCTGACGTATACGCTTGCCGTCAGACCGGTTACGCAATGCTCTGCTCTTCCAACCCGCAGGAAGTTATGGATCTGGCTGCCGTTGCTCACCTCTCCACCATCGAGGGCAGAGTTCCGGTACTCCACTTCTTCGACGGCTTCCGTACCTCCCACGAGATCCAGAAGATCGAGGTATGGGATGACGCCGATCTGGCAGATATGCTCAACTGGGAAGCTGCTCAGAAGTTCCGTGACCAGTCCCTGAACCCGAATCATCCGGTCCAGAGAGGTTCCGCACAGAACCCTGACATCTTCTTCCAGGCTCGTGAGGCTTGCAACACCTACTATGATGCATTCCCGGCAGTTGTCGAGAAGTACATGGGCAAGGTAAATGCAAAGCTCGGCACGAACTACAAGCTGTTCAACTACTACGGTGCTGAGGATGCTGAGCACGTTATCATCGCTATGGGCTCCGTGACCGATACCATCGAGGAGACCATCGATTACCTGAACGCTCAGGGCGGCAAGTACGGTATGGTTCGTGTACGTCTGTACAGACCGTTCGTAGCAGAGAAGCTCATCGAGGCTCTGCCGGATTCCGTAAAGCAGATCTCCGTACTCGACAGAACCAAGGAGCCGGGCTCCCTCGGCGAGCCGCTGTACCTCGACGTTGTTGCAGCACTCAAGGATTCCAAGTTCGACAGCGTGAAGATCTACTCCGGTAGATACGGTCTGGGTTCCAAGGACACCACCCCGAACCAGATCATCGCTGTTTACAAGAACACCGAGAAGAAGCGCTTCACCATCGGCATCAACGACGATGTGACCAACCTGTCTCTGGACGCTTCCTTCAACCCGGATACCGCTCCTGCCGGCACGATCTCCTGCAAGTTCTGGGGTCTCGGCTCTGACGGTACCGTTGGTGCGAACAAGAACTCCATCAAGATCATCGGCGACCATACCGATATGTACGCACAGGCTTACTTCGCATATGACTCCAAGAAGTCCGGCGGCGTAACCGTATCTCACCTGCGTTTCGGTAAGACCCCGATCAAGTCCACCTACCTCATCAGCAAGGCTGACTTCGTAGCATGTCACAACCAGTCCTACATGGACAAGTATGACATCGTTACCGACATCAAGCCGGGCGGCACCTTCCTGCTGAACACCATCTGGGATATGGAAGGTCTCGAGAAGCACCTGCCGGGTCAGGTTAAGCGCTACATCGCTGAGAACAACATCAAGTTCTACACCGTAAACGGCGTACAGCTCGGTAAGGAGACCGGCATGGGCTCCAGAATCAACACCATCCTCCAGTCTGCATTCTTCTATCTGGCAGAAGTTATCCCGTTCGAGGAAGCTCTGGGCTACATGAAGAAGGCTGCTGAGAAGTCCTACGCCAAGAAGGGTCAGGACATCGTTGAGATGAACTGGAAGGCTATCGACGCAGGCTATAAGGGCCTCGTTGAGGTCCAGGTTCCGGAGGCTTGGAAGACCGCTGCCGATACCAAGATGGGTATGGACAAGGTCACCGCTGCCAACAAGGACCTCGAGGACTTCGTAAACAACATCCAGATCCCCTGCAACGCTCAGAAGGGCGACGCTCTGCCGGTATCTACCTTCGTAAAGCTCGCTGACGGTACTTCCCCGCTCGGCTCTGCTGCATTCGAGAAGCGTGGTATCGCAGTGGCTGTTCCGGCATGGAATCCGGATACCTGCATCCAGTGTAACCAGTGCGCATATGTATGTCCGCACGCTGTTCTGCGTCCTGTAACGCTGACCGCTGAGGAAGCTGCTGCTGCACCGGCTGGCATGAAGATGGCTGATATGAAGCCGGCTCTGGGCGATCTGAAGTTCGCTATGACCGTTTCCGTGCTCGACTGCACCGGCTGCGGCGTATGCTCCAACGTTTGCCCGTCCAACAAGAAGAATCCGGAGACCCTCGTGATGAAGCCGCTCGAGAGCCAGCTCGACCAGCAGGCAAGCTTCGACTATGGCAGAACCCTCGATGCAAAGCCCGAGGTAACTGCTAAGTTCTCCGAGGCTACCGTTAAGGGCAGCCAGTTCCGTCAGCCGCTGCTCGAATTCTCCGGCGCATGTGCAGGCTGCGGCGAGACTCCGTATGCTAAGCTCATCACCCAGCTCTTCGGTGACAGAATGTACATCGCAAATGCTACCGGCTGCTCCTCCATCTGGGGCAACTCCGCACCGTCCACTCCGTACACGGTAAACAAGAAGGGCTACGGTCCGGCTTGGTCCAACTCCCTGTTCGAGGACAACGCTGAGTTCGGTTACGGTATGTTCCTGGCACAGGAGACCCTGCGTGCAAGAGTCATCGCCAAGGTAGAGGCTCTCGCTGAGACTGCTACCAAGGAAGAGGTCAAGGCAGCTGTTGCCAAGTTCCTCGAGACCAAGGATGACGGCGTTGCCAACACCCCGGCAGCTGAGGAGCTGATCGCAGTGCTCGAGCAGTGCGACTGCGAGCCGGCTAAGGCGATCCTCGCTGAGAAGGATTACCTCCGCAAGAAGAGCCAGTGGATCTTCGGCGGCGACGGCTGGGCTTATGATATCGGCTTCGGCGGTCTCGACCACGTACTGGCTTCCGGCAGAAATGTCAACGTAATGGTATTCGATACCGAGGTTTACTCCAACACCGGCGGTCAGGCTTCCAAGTCCACTCCTACCGGCGCTATCGCACAGTTCGCTGCTGCCGGTAAGGCTGTGAAGAAGAAGGATCTGGCTGGTATCGCTATGAGCTACGGCTATGTATACGTTGCACACATCGCAATGGGTGCCGATCAGAACCAGTGCCTGAAGGCGATCCGTGAGGCTGAGGCTTATGACGGTCCGTCCATCATCATCGCTTATGCACCGTGCATCAACCACGGCATCAAGGCTGGTATGTCCAGCGCACAGGCTGAGGAGAAGAAGGCTGTTATGGCTGGTTACTGGCATCTGTACCGCTACAATCCGGAGCTGAAGAAGGAAGGCAAGAATCCGTTCATCCTCGATTCCAAGGCACCGAACATCGACGAGTACAGAGACTTCCTCATGGGCGAAGTTCGTTACAACCGTCTGGTTCGTGAGAATCCGGAGCGTGCTGAGAAGCTGTTTGCAAATGCACTCGAGAATGCAAAGGATCGTTACGATTACCTGACCAGACTCGCTGCAATGTACAACAACGACTAATTTGTAAGCCACTTCTTTGACCGGACACGGGCGTAGACAAGCTCGTCCCGGTCGAAGATCGGAAGTCCCCTGCATCCATGGGAGGATGCAGGGGACTTCGTTTTTCATGCTGTATTTTGCTATATAAATGAGAAAAGCGCCGGATCCTGCGACCCGGCGCTTGTTTCCTTATTCAGATGCAGTAATCATCCCCGCTGCCCTTGCGGTGGGTCAGAATGTCCTGTAAGGTGATGGTATCCAGGTAGTTGATGACCGTTTTATACAGTCCCTCCCAGACAAACAGCGTATCGCACTCCCCCAGTCTCGGGCAGGAGTTCTCCTCAAACTCCAGACATGCCACCGGCGCCAGATTGCCCTCGGTCGCACGCAGCACGTCACCGACGGAGCATTCCTCCGGGCGCTTCGCCAGCATGTAGCCGCCGTGGTTGCCACGGTTCGTCCGCAGGATCCCGCCCTTGTTGAGCATCGGGACGATCTGTTCGAGATACTTCTTGGAAATGCTCTGAGAATCGGCGATCTCCTTCAGAGAGACATAGCCGTCCTCCTCATGTTCTGCCAGATAGACCAGCATCCGCAGGGCATAGCGTCCTTTTGTTGAAATTCTCATTGCTCCACTCCTTTGTTTGGGGTCTGTTCGTTAACACTGTTTATACTATTATACCATAGGTTTACTATGCTTTCAATTGTCAGAATTAACAGAATTATGTCCCTGTTTTTGTGCTTTCTGCCGGTGCGCCGCGTTTCCTGTTTTCCACAGTCTCAACGTGGAGAACAGGTTAGAAAAAATTACAAATTCGTTACAATCAGGGAAATAAATTGCCTATTGTTTTGTACATGTCGTATATTGACATTATTTCGTCAGCATGGTATAATGTAGGATAGGAACATTATATGTTCATTTCATCCGTTCATGGGCATTTTGAGCCCGGAAACGAAAGTTTCGTTTGTCGAAGAAAGAAAAGAGGCTGAAACATGAAAAAGAAGAACCCGAAGAAGATCGCTGCCGGCGTCTTAGCGGCTGCTCTGGTGTTCCAGACAAGTGCTGTCACCGCAGTCCCGACGTTTGCGCTCGATCTTTCTCCTCGTGCAACGGATACCACCGATCCGGTGACACCTCCGCTGCCTACAGAAGCTGCAACACAGGCGGCTACGCAGGCTGCCACACAGGCAGCTACCCAGGCTGCAACGCAGTCTGATCCGACAGCTGATCCGAACGGCGATCCTGCGACCCCTCCGCTCCCGAATGAGGATCCGGTAGAGGCTACCCAAGCTCCGACCCAGGCTGCTACGCAGGCTCCGACCCAGGCGGCTACCCAGGCTGCTACCCAGGCTCCCACCCAGGCAGCGACCGAGGCTCCGACCGAGGCTGCCACCGAGAAGCAGGATCCGACCGAGGCGACCAGCGACGCACTGACGCTGACCGGCGGCACTGCCATCCCGTCCGCACTGGATCAGGGCGCTTTCCTGATCGTCAAGGGCACGGTCTCCTCTGCAAGCTCCGACATCACCTCTGTCAATGTCGGTGTCTATGATTCCAACGGCACCAAGCTCAGCGGCGGTACCGCTCAGCCGAATGCCAAGACCTATGACCTGAACCGTCTGGACAGATATGTTGTATTTGACAAGCTCGCTGCCGGCACCTATACTTATAGAGTCACTGCCAGCAATGCGACCCATACCAATGTAACGCTCTCCGAGCTGACCTTCACCGTTTCCGGTGCGGATCCGGCTGCGGATACGCTGACCATCACCGGCGGCACGAGCGTTCCGGCTGAGCTGACCCAGGGCACCCTCGTGGATGTGACCGGTATCGTGACCTCTGCGTCCTCCAACATCACCTCCGTGAGCGTGGGCATCTATGACACCGCCGGCAACAAGCTGAGCGGCACCTCCGTCATCCCGAATGCCAAGACCTATGATCTGAAGGCACTCGATGAGGCGGTATTCTTTGACAAGCTCATCGCAGGCACCTACACCTACAAGGTCATTGCCTCCAACAGCGGCAATGCCAACTACACCATCGTCAACCAGACCTTCAAGGTCGTTGCGAACGGTGCCACAGCCGATGCGCTGACCATCAGCGGCGGCATGACAGTACCGTCCAACCTGTCCCAGGGTCAGGCTGTCAACGTGACCGGTACGGTAACATCCGCAAGCTCCAACATCACTTCCCTGACCGTTGGCGTTTACGATTCCACCGGCAAGCTCGTGACCGGCAAGACCGTTTCTCCGAATGCAAAGACCTTCGATCTGCGCAAGGTCGATAACGACGTGGCATTCTCCAAGCTGGCAGCCGGCAGCTATAAGTATTCTGTCATCGCTTCCAATGCGGCAAATACCAACTATGCGCTGGTAACACAGGAGTTCACCGTCGGCACACCGAATGCACAGACCGACACCCTGACGGTTTCCGGTGTCAACACCATCCCGACGACCCTCAAGGTCGGTCAGATGATCACCCTCACCGGTACGGTAACATCCGCAAGCTCCAACATCACCTCCCTGACGGCTGGTGTGTATGATGCCAACGGCAAACTCGTGAGCGGCAAGACCGTCACCCCGAATGCCAAGACCTATAACCTCGGTCTGCTCGATGAGGACGTGAAGTTCTCCTCCCTCGCAGCCGGCAGCTATACCTATGAGGTACGTGCGACCAACTCCGCCAACTCCAACCAGCTGCTCGTGACGCTCGGCTTCACGGTCGGCGACGGCAGCACGGTAACGCCTGTTGTCAACGACACGCTGACGATCTCCGGCAGCACCAATCTCCCGGAGAACATCGCAGTGGGTCAGGCAGTGAATGTCACCGGCGTTGTGACCTCTGCTTCCTCCAACATCACGGCTCTGACCGTCGGTGTTTACGACATGAGCGGCAAGTTCGTGACCGGTCGTACCATCGCACCGAACGCCAAGAGCTATGACCTCAAGAAGCTCGATTCCTATGTTGCGTTCAACAAGCTCGCAGCCGGCAAGTATGTCTATGCAGTTATTGCGACCAACTCTGCAAACAGCAACTACACCCTCGTCAACAAGCAGTTCATCGTCGGCGGCCAGAGCTCCACACCGTCCAGCGGTCTGACCTATAACAACGGCGTCTCCATTTCCGATACCCTCAAGCTCGGCTCCTTCGTATCGCTTTCCGGTACGATCAGCTCCACCAGCCACCTCATCACGTCTGTCGAGGTCGGCGTATGGAACGAGCAGGGTCAGCGCGTGACCGGCGCAGCTGTCAGCCCGAACGCACTGAGCTACGACATCCGGAATCTCGATTCCTCCGTATCGTTCAATTCCCTGCCGGTCGGCAACTACTCCTTCATCGTAAAGGCAACGGTTGCCAACGGTGAGAACTATGCGCTCTACACCAAGCTGTTCAGCGTGTATGATGGTACGGTAACGCCGTCCGCCAACGATCCGCTGACCATCACCGGCGGCAGCACGGTTCCGTCCTCCATCAATGTAGGGCAGGCTGTGAATGTCTACGGTACGGTAACTTCGTCCAACTCCATCATCACCTCCCTGACCGCAGGTGTGTATGATGCTTCCAACAAGCTCGTGACCGGCAGAACGGTGACCCCGAACTCCACGAGCTACAACATCCAGAACCTCGACTACTATGTATCGTTCAGCACGCTCCCGGCAGGCTCTTACACCTATTCTGTAACGGCGACCAATTCCACCAACAGCAACTACACCCTCGTAAGCCAGCCCTTCACGGTAGGCAATGCGGCCACACCGGCACAGGCGACCAACGATACCCTGACGATCAGCGGCGGCACGAACGTACCGGATAATCTGGCTCCGGGCTCCATCGTGAACGTGACCGGCACCGTGGCATCGGCTTCCTCCAACATGACCTCTCTGACAGTCGGCGTGTATGATTCCAACGGCAGATTCGTGACCGGCAGGACCATCAACCCGAACGCCAAGAGCTATAACCTGCGCAATCTGGACGCTTTCGTAGCCTTCAACAAGCTCACGAACGGCTCCTACACCTATGCTGTCATCGCTTCCAACGCTGCCAACACCAACTATGCCATCGTGACCAAGAAGTTCACGGTCGGCAACGGTGCAACGGAGCCGAGCGGCGGTTCTCTGGCAACGATCAGCGGCAAGATGACCATCCCGAACCCGCTCGCAGTCGGCAAGCCTGTGAACGTGACCGGCGTGATCACTGCGACCGGCAGCAATCTTGGCACCATCACGGCTGGTGTATACCAGAACAACACCCTCATCACCGGCAGAACGGTCAACCTCAATGCCAAGACCTATGACCTGAAGAATCTCGATCCGTACATCGCATTCGACAAGCTCCCGGCTGGCGAGTACCGCTATCTTGTCAACGTGACCTGCGTAGACGGTTCCGGCATGAACCTCGTGAATGATGCATTCACGGTAGGCAACGGCGGCACGACTCCGGTCGTAAATGGTTCCGTATCCATCTCCAACAAGATGACTATCCCGAACCCGCTGGCAGTCGGCAAGCCTGTGAACGTGACCGGCGTGATCACCTCTTCCGACCAGAACATCGCTTCCGTTACGGTCGGCGTATTCCCGGCGACTACCGGCAGCATGGTGACCGGCAGAACAGTCACCGTCAATGCCAAGAGCTATGATCTGAAGGCAGTGGATCCGTACATCGCATTTGATAAGCTCCAGGCAGGCGACTACCTGTTCAAGGTATCCGTTGCACTGACAGACGGTTCCTCCCAGACGATCGTCAGCGACAGCTTCACCGTCGGCAACGGCGGCGGTCAGGTCAACACCAACGACACTCTGACCATCTCCGGCGGTACGAATGTACCGGATAACCTCGCTCTCGGCGCTGTGCTGAGCGTGACCGGCGTTGTGACCTCCGCAAACTCCAACATGTCGGCTCTGACAGTCGGTGTCTATGATTCCGCAGGCAAGTTCGTGACCGGCAGGACCATCAACCCGAATGCCAAGACCTATGATCTGAAGAACCTCGATGCCTATGTAGCCTTCAACAAGCTCGCAGCAGGCACCTATACCTATGCTGTCATCGCTTCTAATGCAGGCAACACCAACTATGCACTGGTAAGCAAGAAGTTCACCGTCGGCAACGGTCAGACCACGCCGACCGATCAGTCCAACACCGCTGATTCGCTGACCATCTCCGGCGGCATGATCGTTCCGGATACGATGGTACCGGGCAGACCGCTGAACGTGACCGGTACGGTAACTTCCGCTTCTTCCAACATCACGGCTCTGACAGTCGGTGTCTATGATGCCAACGGCAAGTTCGTGACCGGCAGAACGGTCGCTCCGAACGCCAAGAGCTACAACCTCGCAAACCTCGATGCCTATGTTGCATTCAACAAGCTCTCTGAGGGCACCTACACCTATGCAGTCATCGCTTCCAACGCAGGCAACAGCAACTATGCGCTGGTAAGCAAGAAGTTCACCGTCGGCAACGGCGGCGGCGGTCAGTCCAACACGGCTGACTCCCTGACGATCTCCGGCGGCACGGTCGTTCCGGATACCATCTCCGTCGGCAAGGCGGTTGCGATCCGTGGTACCGTTACCTCTGCATCCTCCAACATCACCTCCCTGACGGCTGGTGTGTACGATGCAAACGGCAAGTTCATCACCGGCAGAACCGTTACACCGAACGCCAAGAGCTATAACCTGGCGAACATTGACGCTTACATCAGCTTCAACACGCTCCCTGCCGGCTCCTATAAGTATGCAGTCATTGCGACCAATGCAGCCAACAGCAACTATGCACTGGTAAGCAAGAACTTCACCGTCGGCAACGGCGGCGGCGGTCAGTCCAACACGGCTGACAAGCTGACGATCGCAGGCGCATCCATCGTTCCGGATAACCTCGCACAGGGCAAGGCATTCACCGTAGCCGGTGCAGTTTACTCCGCAAGCTCCAACATCACGGCGCTGACCGCAGGTGTCTATGATGCCAACGGCAAGTTCGTGACCGGCAGAACGATCGCTCCGAACGCCAAGGCATATGACCTGGCTCGTCTGGATCCGTACATCAGCTTCAATACCCTGCCGGCTGGCAAGTATGTTTATGCCGTTATCGCTTCCAACGCTTCCAACACGAACGTGGCACTTGTCAACAAGAGCTTCACGGTCGGCAACGGCGGCGGTGCAACGACGGGTGATGCACTGACCATCAGCGGCAGCACCTCCATTCCGGGCACGCTGAGCCGTGGCACCGGCGTGGCAGTCAGAGGCACTGTGACCTCCGGCTCCTCGAACATCAGCTCCGTGACAGTCGGCGTTTACAACGCAAGCGGCTCCATGATCACCGGCGGCACTGCAAAGCCGGGCACCAAGAGCTACAACCTGAGCGCTCTGGACAATTCCGTCCGCTTTGACACGCTCACCGCAGGCACCTACTACTACAAGGTAACTGCTTCCAACGGCGCTAACTCCGGCTATACTCTCGTAAACCAGAGCTTTGTCGTAAGATAAGCTGAAACGCACAGATAGTGAATGCCCTCTTCCGAAAGGAAGGGGGCATTTCTAATTGGTAACTTTGGTTATTGCCGGCTAAAGCCGGCAAGGAAAGGCAAACTCAATGGGGAAGGTAGGGGAAGCCCTCTCTTGCAGGGCTTCCCCTCTTTGAAAAAAAGCCCCACTGGGGCTTTTTTTCACATTCACCCCTTGCGGAGCGCCTCCGGCAAAGGGATTTCGCTCACTGCGGTGAGCGACCAAGGGACTCTGTCCCTTGGATCCCTGCAAGCTTTTTTTGCGAAAAAAAAGCTTGAGCAAAAAAACGAGATCGGACATAGCAAAAGCCCCTTTCTGTCCGGAAAGGGGCTCTGATTTACTGGGTCTGTATAGATTGCAGGACGAGGCTGTCGATGTCGAGCTTGCCGGCGCTGTTCTGGTAGCCCCAGACCTCGAAGACCAGGCTGGTGGCGTCCTCCGGGAGCTCGGCGCTGATCCGCAGGATGCCGTCCTCCGGGATGGTCTGGTTCTCATACGGGAACGGCGTATATTTGCCGTTCTTGCCGGTCTCCTCGTTCGGGACATTCGGATCCCACATGCCATAGGAACCTCTGACGACCGCTCCGGGCTCGCCTTGCAGCGCAAAGGTCACGGTGTGGGTGCCCAATCCGTTGCAGGCACGCCATTTCCCGGCTTTCTCCTTCTTGAAGCTGACCGTGATGACCGGTTTGTCCTCCCCGGAGAGGGCTGCCCGCTTGGCAAGGGCTAAGTCGAACACGTCGATCACGTCATCGCCGTTGAGGTCGGCATTTTCCGGCGAAAGATGACCGTCTGTCTTCCCGTGGATGCGGTTTTGCAGCGTCAGCACGTCCTCCGCATTGCAGAGACCGTTCTCATCCGCATCGCCGGGGAGATCATAGGCGAGCACGTCCATGATGCGGTTGCCGTTCGAGCCGATGGCGCATTCCGCCGGATCGACGGTATTCCGGAAGACCTGTGCGGCGCACTTCCATCCGGCAACGGAATTGACCTCTGCATCATCGAGATACAGCGTATTCTCATAGATCTTCGCATTCTGCCCCCACTCGGGCTCCGGGGCATAGAGGTCGAAGCCGTAGAGCTGCTTCACGCAGCCGTTGCGGTAGCCGGTGTTATGGCGGATGATGACGTCATTGCCCTTGATCTCGATGAAGCTGTTGGCGCCGTTCTCGCCGGAGATGCAGGAGCCGTCAAAGGTGCAGTCCTCCACGAGCGTACCGTAGGTAAATTCCTTGATGTCCACGCATTCCGCTGCCACACGGGAGATGTCGCAGCGCCGGACGGTGTTGTAATGGCACTCAAAGCCATAACCCTCCGTACCGATGGCAGAGCCGATGTAGATGCCCTCACCGTACTTGGGCGTGACGGTGCCGGTGTCGTGGATCTTGCAGTCCTCGATCAGGCAGTAGGCGGAATCATCCCGCAGATGGATGCCCTCCGAGCCGATGTTGTAGACCTCACAGCCAGTGATGATGCTGTGGCAGGACTGGTCAAGGACGATGCCCTTCTGTGCCTCGCAGCAGCGCAGGTCTTCCACCCGCCAGTAGTCGCCGGTGATCCAGAGGACGATCTTGTTGGACTGATCCACGCCGCAGAGGGTCGCCGGATGGGCGGGATCCTCGCTGCGGATGGTGATGGGCTCCTCCGCCGTGCCGTCTGCTTCGGCGAAGAAGGCTGCCCACTTGCCCGTCCACTTGTCATTCTCATACACGCCCTCCCGCAGGAGGATGGTATCCCCTGCCTGCGCATCGGCAAGGGCAGCGATGAGCTCCTGGGTATCGGTGACGAGCACCTCCCGGGTATCCGCCGCAGCAGGGGCGGGTCTGCCGAGGCAGAGCACGGCAGCTGTCAGCAACGCTGCCGCAGTGTAGCGCCGTTTCATAGCGCATCATAGAACCGGACGACCTCGTCCAGCTCCTCCTGCGTGGGATGTCCCTTCGCTGTGCCGCCGATCAGAATGAACGGTCCGAAGGTGTTGAAGCCCTTGCACTGGTACTTGCCGATGAGCTCGCAGCTCTTCTCTGCGGCGGTGTTGCTCAGGTCTTTGAAATAATTGTCATTCGGCATGGCGGCTGTGACGAGGAGGAAGACCTTCTTGCCGTTCGGGAGCTTCTCCTTGGCATAATTCCGCACCTGCTTGGCGGGATGCTCCGCATAGATGCCGGATGCCAGACCGATGCAGTCATAGCCGGAGAGATCCGGGATGTCCTCCATCGCATTGAACGTATCGACATCCGGATGTGCCG
Organism: Oscillospiraceae bacterium; assembly: GCA_024684395.1. Taxonomy (GTDB): domain Bacteria; phylum Bacillota; class Clostridia; order Oscillospirales; family Ruminococcaceae; genus UBA3855. Next base: position 4,529 of record JAIKWY010000198.1, on the reverse strand, counting down.
CAACGATGGCGTCAACGAGCTTCTTGGTGTTGCCGTGGTGCTTGGAATAGTAGACGATGGCTGTTTTCATGGGAATAACCTCACTTTTTGGGATAGAGCCTCTTTCCTTGGCTCTCATTTTGAAAAGCGTTCTTGCGTTCCGTCTGGATCTAGTTGCTTTTCTTCTCGGCAATATCGTGTACAAACGCTGCAAGTTCGTCCGAACGCAGCAGCGGGGAGCTGTGTCCGCCGTTCTCCAGATACCGGAAAGCCTTGTCCGGCGCCGTGACACTGTCATAATAATTCCGGATGATGCCGCACGGATCATCGTGATCGCCCTGCAATACATAAAACGGCATCTGATATGCCGGATCGTCTTTGAGTGTCTGTGCGAAGTCCTCGCAGAGCAGGTCGATTTTGTCGGAATAGCTGTTGTTGTCATAGTCATAGGTCAGAATTCTGCAAAGCTCAGGCAGCGTGTAGTACGGATCGCACCACACGGAAGAAAGCAAGCCGAAATCTGCCTCAAAAATGTTCATCTGCCAGCCGAAATGAACCTGATCGCCGTATTTTGCATTGATCTTTGCGTCGATCGGGAGATCGTGCTCTTTATAAGCATCCCAAAGCGCCTCGTTCGCCGGATCAAGCTGTAACTGTGTCAGCAGCTCCGGATCATACTGCTCTGCCAGCGTATGAAGCGCAGGATCGTCCGCTGTCCATTCCAGATATACTTGCTTCACGCCCTCGTTCAGCTTTTTGATGTCCGCAGGATCGGTGATGCCGAGTTTATCATTTTCGGCACAACAGAAGAAATCATAGCTGTATGTTGCGATGATGTCCTCATAGGAGAGCGATCCGTCACAGTAATCTCTGGCGTCCTGCCGCATTTGCTCCGTATAGATCCCGGCAGAAGACGCAAGCGAGAGGTCAATGACACATTCCACCTTCTCCGGATGCCGGAGCGCATAATCATTGACGTACAGCGTCCCCCATGATATACCGAGCAGCGTCAGCTTGTCCTTGCCTGTGTAGGCAAGTATCTGATCGGTCAGCACTTCAAGGTCGCTGCGCATCAGCTCCGGCGTGATCTCGCTGTCCTGCGCATTGTGCAGCCATGTTTTGCCCGCATTGCGCTGATCCCAGTTGACGACCGTGTAATCCTTTGCAAGCTTTCGCCAGATCTTGAAGTCGGCATAGCTGTAGGAATCGCCGGGACCGCCGTGCAGAAACAGCAGTACGGGATCGTCCTTGTTCTCGCCGTAGATGCTGATCCACTGCTCCTGTCCGTTCACATCAAGATACATGGATTCGTTGATCCCGTCGGCAGGTGTTCTGTTATAGTACATCTTTCCGATCAGGCGAACGATCATGAGAATGATGATCATTCCGAGAAGAACAATTCCTATCCATTTGAGTATCTTCAACAGCTTTTTCAAGATCTTACTCATTGGTTTCTCCTCTGAATCCCGATTTATCACCGCAATAGCTTTACTCCCTTTGCAAAGCATTGGGAGCAAGCGGTAAACCGCATTCACAACGCGAGTTCTGAACTACCCTGACAGGAAACCTGCCCCCGCGTCTGCCAGCCCGGGCTCCGGGCTCACTTCTTGCGGACGGTGAAGAGTACCAGCAGCGGATAGATCTCCAGTCTGCCGAGGAGCATATCCATCGCCAGCAGGATCTTTGCCCACCATGAGAAATCGGCAAAATTCCCCGCCGGGTTGACCTCGCCGAGACCGGGGCCGACGTTGTTCATGCAGGTGATGACCGCCGAAACGGTCGTTGTGATGTCATGCTCATCGAGCGACAGCAGAAAGACCGACGCTCCGAGCAAGAACATATAGACGATGAAGTAATAGCCGATGCCGTGAACGACTTCCTTGTCCACGGGCTTGCCGTCGGAGCGCACGACCACGACCGAGCGGGGGCTCAGGATGCAGCGGATCTCCTTGATGGCGCTCTTGAACAGCACCAGCACACGCACGACCTTCAGACCGCCGCCCGTGGAGCCTGCGCAGCTGCCGACAAACATCAGCAGCACCAGGATCATCTGGGAGAAGAACGGCCATTCCGTAAAATCCGCCGAGGCAAAGCCTGCCGTGGAGACGATCGTGAAGACCTGGAAGCTCGCATAGCGCAGCGATGTCAGGACGCTGCCCTCATAGTGCGGGATGATGTTGACAGTGATGAGCGTGATCGCCACGGCGCAGATGCCGAGGAAAATCCGCAGCTCCTCATTTTTGAACACCTGTGTGAATTTCTTGGAGAGGAGCAGGAAGTACATCGTGAAATTGACCGAGAACAGCATCATGAAGAGCGTCACGACCATTTCGACATACACGCTGTCATAGTCGGCGATGCTCCCCGCACGCACGGAGAAGCCTCCGGTTCCGGCGGTGGAGAATGCCGTGGTGATGGCATCGAAGAAGGACAGCCCGCCGAGGAGCAGCAGCACGGTCTCGATCGCCGTCAGGGCGACATAGATCAGGTACAGGATCCGGACGGAGGTGCTCATCTTTGCCACGAGCTTACCGGCGGTGGGGCCGGGGGATTCGGCACGGACAAGGTGCATCATGCGGGTGTCCGACTGGGGGATGATGGCGAGCATGAGGATCAGAACGCCCATGCCGCCGATGAAATGCGTGAACGACCGCCAGAACAGGCAGGATTTCGACATCGCTTCGATATCGGTGAGGATGGTGGAGCCTGTGGTGGTGAAGCCCGAGGCTGTCTCGAAGATGGCATCTGCAAGGTTCGGGATCTCGCCGGAGATGACAAAGGGCAGCGCTCCGAGGACGGAGCAGGCGAGCCACGAGCAAGCCACGACCGCCATGCCCTCGCGGGTATAAACGGACGTATTCTGTGGCTTGAAGAGGGTGACGATCGTTCCGAGCAAGATCAGGCAGGCGCTGGTGACGGCAAACCCGATCAGGCTCGGCATCTCGCCGTAGATCCCCGCCACGATCGTCGGCAGCAGCAGCAGCACGCCGATGCCCCGCACGATCTGGGCGGTGAGGTAGAATATCATTCGATGGTTCATCCGGGCAATCCTCCGTTAAATGCTGAACATCTCGTCCAGGCTGGTGATCTTGCGGTTGGTGGTAACGACCACAACGCTGTCATTGACCCGGAGCACATCGTCACCGGAGGGGATGATGCGCTTGGAGCCCCGGATGATACCGGCGATCAGGAAGCCGGAGTTGACATTCAGCTCTTTCAAAGGCTTGCCGATGTACCTGGCACCGTCACGGATGATGAACTCGATCGCTTCGAGCTTGTTGTCGGCAAGGCGATAGAGCGTGATGATGTTGCTGTTCTCGGAATTTTGCTTGGCACGGACATATTGCAGGACGAGCTCGGCAGTGGTCTCCTTCGGGGAGATGATGTTCTCAAGCCCGACGCTGTCGGAGATGGAGAGCAGAGACGTGCGGTTGATCTTGGTGACGACCTTGTCCACGCCGATCTTCTTGGCATAGAGGGAGAGGATGATGTTCTCCTCGTCGATGCCGGTCAGCATGATGCAGGCATCCGCCGTTTCCAGGCCTTCCTCGAGGAGGATGTCCTGGTCGGTGCCGTCGGCATGGATGACATCCGCCTTGGAAAAATCTGCCGCAAGATCCTCACAGCGCTGCTGATCCTGCTCGATGACCTTCACCTGCAATCCGAGTTCGAGGAGCTGCCGCACGAGGTAGTGACCGATCTTGCCGCCGCCGACGATGATGGCGGACTTCACACGGGACTTGAACTCGCCCGCCTGCTTATAGAGCTTGGAGAGCTCGCTGTGCATGGCGGTGATGTAGATCTTATCCCCTGCCTGCAAGCGGTAGGAGCCGTCCGGGATGAGGATCTCCTCGCCCCGCTTGACGGCGCACACGAGCATGTGCAGCCGGAGCCTGGTCGAGATGGCAGCAAGCTGGATGCCGTCGAGGACGCTGTTCTCCGTGACCTTCATCTCGGCAAGATCCATGCGCCCCTTGGCAAATGTCTCGACATGGATGGCATTGGGGTAGCGCAGCATACGGGCGATCTCGTTGGCGGTCTGCAATTCGGGATTGATCATCATCGAGATGCCCAGCTCCTCACGCATGAAAACGAGCTGCTCGGAGTACTGGGGGTTGCGCACACGGCACACGCTGTGCTTGGCGCCCAGTTTGCGTGCCATCAGACAGCACATGATATTGGTCTCGTCTGAATCGGTCATGGCGATGATGATGTTCGTTTTGTCCACGCCTGCCTCCATCAGATCCCGGACGATCAGCGCATTGCCGAAAGCGCCCTGGATATCTGTGTTATTGACAAGATTGTTCACGACATCCCGATCCGTGTCCATGACGGTGATGTTATGCCCCTCATTACAGAGCGTCTCTGCCAGGATACTGCCAGCCTTGCCGCAGCCTGCGATCAGTATATTCACGATCAGTTCTCCTTTTCAAGTGCCCGAGCCTGTTTTGCCCGAACGGGATACTTACTATCATTATACTGCTAAATACAGATTTTGTCAAGCGGGAGCCCCGCTTGCACAGGGCAACAGCATTTACTCTGCTAAAGTG
>JAIKWY010000195.1 GCA_024684395.1 Oscillospiraceae bacterium | reverse complement strand
GTATTCAGAAGGTCACAGTTGTTTCCGAGCCATCCAATATTACATCTCCACCAGCGGATAGCGGAACGTTGATGAACGACCTTGAATACGAGATTGCCAAGGGTGATTCATATAATTCACAGTATAAGCAGCGCGGATACTGCATTGATATTGTGGGCGGTAAATATCGGTACACTATTTGCAGTGGAGAGTGCCACACAGGCGGATATGGAATCAAGATTATAGGGCTGGACGCCCTTGACTGCGGAACGGTGATAGTAACTGTGGAGCAATCGTCGCCGGCATCGGACGTGGCGGTTACAGAAGCGTTTACTTACCCAAACTGCACCATAACCTTCTCACATGAACCATCTGATGGAATCATAATCAAAAACACTGCAGGAGTGGAGTTTGAGTGTCTGGGAACGGTTACTACTTCCGAAGAAAAGCCACCACAGTATTCTCTGCCGAGGAGAGCAATCATGGTGGATGGTACACTGTACCTTGATACGGGCTATGTCTCCAGCATGATGCGCTGTGGCACTCTGGACGGCAATATCAAGAAGGTGGTCGACAGCACTGAAATGCCAGACGAGGACGGAGAGGCAAACTTTAGCGCCGAGGGCTGGCAGGGCGGTTTTGAGGAAGATACGCTCGATGTCAGAATCGGCAATGAATTCTGTATCTTCGCCAAGCAGGGAACGAAAAAAGCTGAGAACGGCTATATTCCAGAAGGTGTTATGCAGTTCATGGCAACAGTCGATGATGTCACAGATGACGGCTATGTTATTGTGAAAACAGATACGCAGCCCGAGCGTTTCCCTCAGATCAGGAAAGATGTCAGATACAGACTCAGCATGGAAGCCTATGATCCAGGCATCTATACTGATAAGCTTGTTCCCGGAAATGTCGTCATCGTAGCCTGCAAAGGCATCTTTGAGGGCGAAAATCCCGTGACAATCACCGATGTATACAGCTTTTCGCCTGTCGGCAGCAGCCCCTGTCAGCCAAATAATGGAACATAACAATCAACAGGACACCCACGTCGGATGTCCTGTTTACATTTTACGCCACATCTTCAAAGCACTCCGGATTGTCTGCGGGGTTCACGTTCAGCTGATAGCTGTATGTGTTGTCCTCGTTCGGTGTGCAGTCGAGCAGTTTCAGCATGGTGAACTGATGCAGGATACCGCTCACATGCGATGAGCTGTAGTCCAGATTTGCGACAACCATTTCTGCGGAAAAGATGCTGTCTCCAAAGAGGTCATATAAAGCAGACAGTGTATATTTCTGTGCAGTTCCAAGATTTGCAAATGCAGCACCTAGTTTCTGAGATATCTTGTACTCATAGCTGCTGACTTTGGTTACAAGCCCAAGCTGTGCGGCAAACCGCATATCCGTTTTCATCTTGGTCGGTTCACCTTCAAGTTCGTAATCCTGCCTTGTGACAATGCCTTTTCTAAGACATCTGCGAATGATTCTGCCGATACGGCGATCCTTCTGTGAATTCTCCGATTGCTCAAGCATTGAGATCATATCCATGACTTCATCGGAATAGCTGAGATCATCCATTACCGGCTCAGGCTCAACATTGAAACAGTAAACATGATATCCGCGCTTTCCGTCTGCACCGGTTCTTGTATTTGCAATTAGTCCCTTTTCACGGAAGATGCGGATTGCTTTGTGGACCTTTTCGTTCTCGTATCCGGTCTCTTCTGAGATTTCTTCGGTCTTGAAGGTCATTTTGCCTTCCTGGAGATATCTGATGAATATCTGTGCAACGGCGCTTTTTCTCTCGTTGTTGCCATCAGCGATTTCTCTTAGCTTATGAATCAAGTATTCCATGCTGACCGTATTCTGCGTTTCATCATCAAACATACAGCTGCTTTCGATATCAGCCTCTTTTTCACCGTTATCAAGGTCAAAGCAGAATTCATATAACTGCGAATGTTGGCGGTTACCAACGGTACGAATCATATTATGTTCAACGTAATAGCGCAGTGTATTTCGTGCGCTAATATTCGGAATGCACAGGCTTTCTGCAATCTCGTATGAAGTGAAGCGTGTCTTTCCTATTTGAATAAAGTAAAGCAGCTCACGCGCAACAACACCCGCTGAGCTTGTGCTGATCTTTTGCCTTTCTTCCAGCGCAGTGATCAGATGCTCCCTGAAACCGGAGCTATAGTCTATTGGTGCATCCTGTTCAGTCGTCTCCAGTGTATCATCTTCAGGCGGAGCAGACTGTTTGAATGCGTATATATTCCCTACCCTGGATTTTCTTACAGCAATGATGCGTTCAGATGCTTCATAGGGCAGGAGCAACTTGCTGATATATTTTCTGTTGATGCCGGTGATGGCTTCCAGATCATGTAGCGTAAACTGTTCGTAGCCCCGCTCCCGAAGCGTGTCAAGTGCGGCATCGACTTTCGCCTTGTTCTCATTATGCTTTGTGTGATTAGCAGGATTGCCGACGGTTTTGGGGGCTTTGGTCTCAGCTTCGCTCTTCGGGACTGCCTGCAGCGGTACAACCGCCAGCTTCTGTTCAGCTTCAACCACATCCTGTTCCGTTTGCTCCCGCCTTGCCCGCATATCATTGACTGCAGCTGAAAGGGCAACCAGATAGTATTCGAGAAAATAGGTCATGTCCGCACCGTTCTCTGTCCGCAGAATATTTGCGATTGCCCGGAAATACTCATAGCTAGTTCGAGCAAGAACAGATGATATGCTGATATTCCCGAAAAAGGTATATCCCGCCCGAATCAGGATGACGTTGGACAGCAGCCGTGCAAGGCGCTCGTTACCCTCCGGAAACGGACGGTACGCAAGCACCCACGCCTGTGCTGCAGCCGCCTTTATAAGCGGATGTGTTGTAGTACCGGCAAGGAACTCTGCGAACCGTTCTGTCTGCTCCGGGATCATGGCCGCAGGTGGCAGCTGTACTACTTCTCCCTGCAGCGATGGAATCTCCACAGTATCTGTGATCCTGTAATCACCGCTGCCGTTGTCAAGCCCTTCGGTCAAAAAGTATGCGAGATTATGCAGATAGTTGCTGTCAATCGCATGGTACATATTCTCCGCAGCAAAACCCGCGGCCTGTCTGCTGTTTATCAGGATCAGCTCCTCTACGCTTTCCGGTTCCCCACCGCTTTGCAGGAAATCCATCGCATCCTGTACGGAGATCTGAGCGCCCTCCATGAATCCGGTATAGAATATCTCTTCGATCGTCGCAACCGAATTCTTATGCAGCTCCGCTGTGTTTTCCTGCTCCATCAGCTCATCCACGATCACTTCACTTGCAGAGATCATTTTGCTTGTAAGGATATACCAATAAGGATCACCGTTTACATTTGTAAGCGGCAGTTCGATGCTTCGTTCGCGTCTGCTCTGCAGGATATCAGCCCATATTGCATCTGCGTCCTCGCCAAGCGGAATATTGGGAATAATCTCGCTTTTGGAGCTGTATTTCCGATCAAGATATCTGAAAAGGCGCTCTTTATCCATGACAGTCCTCCGTTAAGCGAGTTTCACCCGATTCAAATCAAAGCAGACCGCTTTGTGACTCGGGAGGTATGTGCCGGGGCAGACCCTGCTTTCCATGCCTGTCCAGCGCATGTTCGTGCGGATGTTCTGGAGCAGCTTTCTGCCGCTGATCTCCGTTGAGATCACAGGAGCCGCAGGCAGAAATATCGGTTCATCATCCTCCGCGCTGCACGCACGGAGGACAAGTTTTCGCTGCTGTGTGTTGATGAGAAGCTGTACCTGCTTCGGTCTGCCGAGTGCATCCAGCGTAGCCTCATCAAGAACGAAAAGATCGTTCTTCATATCCATTGTTAATATCATCTGACTTGTTCCAGCCTTTCTATTCAATTTCTTCCTGCTCTGCGGCGGCATCCTCTTCCGTTACATCCGAAGGCATCAGGAATCCGTCAAGGAAATCCACCTTTGTAGACATATCATGTTCCTCAACGGACATTCCGTAGCTGCCGCTCCAGTGTTCCGGCAGTACAGGTGCGGTCACGATGCGCTTGCCGTTCTCGTCCTTTTTCATCGGGGCAAAACGCTCATCCGCACTCAGGTCGAACAAATACATCTCGTCCTGATAATATTTGATGCGCATTCCCTGAAAACGGTAGCGGAACTCTGCGTCCCAGTCCATCATGGCGAAAAGGCGCTCCGCAAAAGGTTTGCAGGTGATCTGTCTGCTCTTTCTGTCAGCGCCTTTTACCACACACCAGCGGATCGCATCTCGTGCTCCGATCTCACAGGGGCGCACAATCAGCTTCTTTTCCGTCGGATTGATCAGAAACTGCACATAGGTCGCATTTTCAAGTGCCTTGATGCAGGCATTGTTGAACGTGATGCTGCCCACTCGGACAGTCATCGCAGGATCAAAGCGGTGAGAGACGAATTCACGCCGCACCACCTGATATCCTGCATAGCTGAAATTACTCTCCTCTGCCAGCCTTCGTGCTTCCATCTGTTCTTCACGGCTCAGCGGTGAAGACTGCGAACGCTGTATCGACATCTGCGTCGGCAGAGGCTTCGGGCGGTTAAAGCCGTTCGCCCAGGGCTGTATAGTTTCCATTATGCATCCTCCTTTACATATACTTCCTGTGCTTCTTTTCCGGCCAGATCTTCTCAACGAGCAGTCTGTCCAGATCCGCACAGATATCTTTTGCACAATCCGACAAATTTCTGTCATTCATCGGACTGTTGACAACATCGGTATATGCTTTCCGCATGATATCCTCAGTAAATGCACTATATACCATTCTGCTTGATTCATCGTGCATGATGCATTCACAGCGGTATATGTATCCGAGCCAGTATACGTAGGAAAGCTCATCAATATTGTTGTTTTCTGTCTCGGGTAATGCAAGCAGTGCTTTCGGAGTGTGCTTCATATCTGCCTCATAGGCGTGTGCCAGCAGCATACTCTTATTCTCTGTCTCGTCTGCATCTTCAAGTATTTCCTCGATCCAGTACAGCGATTCAATGATAGACCTCGGATTCTGCATCAGAGCCGGGATCTGCAGCAAATCTTCAAGGGCACTGCCGACACCGTTTGATGACGAGAAGTTATAGTCGATCACACCGGCAAGCTGGCTTGTCATGTACAGCGGAACAAAGGAACTCATCGGGAACCCCATTGCCGCCGCTTCCATGAACAGCTTGCCCTGCTTCTGACAGTATATCGTATCATTCTCTGTCCATACACGCTGGGCGTTCAGAACATTCTGATTGCGTGGTGCGGCGCGTTCCAGCCACATCATACGCTTCACATTT
>JAIKWY010000193.1 GCA_024684395.1 Oscillospiraceae bacterium | reverse complement strand
TCTCCTGCTGCCTCGCTGTTTCCTGATGTTCAGTAGATACACGAATATAACCTATTTTGCTCATAGTTGTTGTTTCCTTTCTGATGTAAAAATCTTTTCTTTCTGTTGATATGTTATTGACTTATTGGCGGTGATGATGTATAATTACTGATAGTGGTGGGCAGAAACCCGATTTGCCTGCTAAAATAAAATTCATCTGAGGTAGTATCTTATGAGAAACGTTTTTGATACACTCCGCCATATATTTTCAACGGTTAATGTAACTCATGTCGTATGGTGTGCGGCTGTATTGCTCACTATGCTGATCCTTGCGGTACTTCATCACATATGGAAGGACGACTTAAAGAAGCTGCGATTATGGCGGCTGCTTTGTCTTGTGCCGCTGCTGATCTGCTGTGTTCATGCTTTCATATATGTTGTCGGCGCACCGATAGTATTTCTCGGCGGTTTCTTTGTGATGTACATTATCGCAGTGCTTGCCCTGATACCTGCGCTATTTGCAAAGCGCAGGATAGGCTACTGTATAACCGCTGTGCTAACTGGCATTTTGTCCTGCCTTTGCGGTTTTTATTTCTGTGCGATTTCACCCAATATTTTCAATCATTCAAGGGAAAGCTATACCGAGTCTTTTCATTCACTTGTGATGGATATGGACGAACACTATGTCCTAAAAGAATGGAAAGAGGTCGATTTTTCCAGCCTTGAAGCAAAGTATATGCCGATGGTCGAGGAAGCCGAGAGGGAACAGAGCGCAGGCAAATTTGCTGATGCAGTCATGATGTTCTGTACCGAGCTTCACGATGGTCATGTCGGAGTCGAAGCTGATTTTGACGATGAGGATTACAAATCGGTCATCACGCCTCACGATTACGGCTTTGCAACAGTTAAACTGGACAGCGGCGAGATCATAGCCGTATGCACCGATGAAACCGCAAGCGATCTCGGCATAGAGGACGGAACTGTTATCACAAAATGGAACGGCAAGCCCGTTTTGCAGGCAGCCAAAGAAGATGTTCCCGACCTCGGTACACCCGTCAAAGCGAATGAAGAAATGCTTGATGTGATGAACCTTGACCTTGCGGGCGATGATACGCTTGAAGTGTCTTTCATCGACAAAAACGGAAGCGAACAGACGGTCACTGTGCATGACAAGGGCGGCGTGAAAACAAAGATGGAGGCAATGGCTGCTTTCAGAGGACTTACGCTTCCGATCGATATTGATAAACTGTTAGAGGAAAATTTCAGCACCAGGATGCTCGATGATAAGTGTGGTTATCTCAAAGTGACAGCGGAAACAATGGGTTCATCTTTTCAGGACTATGCCGGCTATCTGACAGGTAATCAGAAGTATGCAAGAGATATGTTCCGTGACAAGCTGAACGATCTGAGATCGCAGGGTATGGAATACCTTGTCATCGACCTGCGTAACAATGAGGGAGGCTTCGACGAAATAGGTATAGCGCTGTGCGATCTGCTGACGGACAAGGACTGGTACGGTGAGGGTCTCGGCATACGCAAGGATGGAAAGTACACCTGCGTTTCCGATCACAAAATACATGGCACAGGCGAATTTGCAGACCTGAAGGTCGTTGCGCTGACCAATTACGAATGTTGCAGTGCAGGTGACGGTTTGTCGTTGTACCTTTCAAAGCTGCCAAATGTTACAGTCGCAGGTATTACCGATCCGTGCGGCTGCAATCAGGAAACGGGAGGTATAAGCACTTTGTCAGGCGGCATTGTGACCGTGTATTATCCCACAGGTCTGGTATTGAACGAGGACGGTGAGCCTAACATAGACATCAAATCCGACCGAGTAAGCCGCAATCCCGTTGAGGTGCGTATACCGTTCGACCACGATGCAGCTATGAAGATATTCCATGACAAGCAAGATTATGAGTTGGATTTGGCTGTAAAGTATATTGAAGATAATGCAGAATGATTTTTTATTACTGATTTCATATGTTTTTGTGATCATAACTATACATACCACCACGGCAAGGAGAACCGTTCTCCCTGCCGTATTTTTTTATTCAATCTGACTTTTCTTTCTCTTGGCAGCCTGTTCGTTCTGCAAGTAGCGTTGCAAAGTCCTCTGACTGTCACGTTTCTGCTGTGCAAGCCTTGAAAGCCTGTCCGCTTCTTTCTTATATGCGGTACGCTCCGCACTTAGCTCGGCATATTCCTTTCGGGCTATTTCAAGCTCCGTTTTCAGCTTGCTGAGTTTCGGTATATGACCATCGGGAAATAGCTCTATCAGCTTCTTGTAAGCCTTGTGATACTCGTCAAGTTCATAGCAAAAATCGCTCTTGTACTTGGTTTTCGCCTTGCCCTCCAGAGAGGTATATTTCTTGTGATACTCCACAAATTCATGATACTTCTCGATTGCAGGAATCTGCTCCTCCATCTTGTGGATGGTCTACATGAACAGCTAAAACATACTGATATTCGTCATTGAAAAGTGCCTTGCAAAGTTCCTGCCCGATAAGCAAAGCCCGTTCGGGAGTGACCTCTCCGGTGGCGAACGATTGTATTATGTGCTGGCACTCGCTTCTGCTTCGTCCTGTGCCGACTGTCTGCCTGATGTTTCTAAACTGTTCTGATGCTCCACATGGAGTAGATACGCACAAGTTGTTAACAACATATTTGCCGTCTGCGGTTTTGTCTGGGTTGCA
>JAIKWY010000179.1 GCA_024684395.1 Oscillospiraceae bacterium | reverse complement strand
GCGGGCAGAGGGCGAACTTCCCGAAATGCTGGTAGATTCAGTGAATTATGTTCTCAGCTCCTATGATGCGATCCTCACTGACTGCTATGCTGATACAGGTATGACAGGATTTCTTGTGACAGAAAACGCCAGACTGAAAGGGTGCAGTTACTTCAATAATTACACCTACAAGATGGATAATGTGACTGTGATAGATCATCGCAGCGGAAAGCTCCTGATCAGTGACGGCTTTTTTCGTAAGACAAGCCCTCATGCAGTCCTTTATTCCGGTGACAAAACTAATCTCATTAGCAGGGATAATATTCTTGACGGATTTGACGGTGAAACACTGTGATAGGAGCAATTGTATGAAAGAGCATGAGAACAAAGTCGCCGTCATCACCGGCGGCGCACACGGTATCGGCAAATGTATTGCAGAGGAATTCCGCAAGAACGGCGCAACTGTCTGCGTCATAGACAAAGCCAAGGGCGACCATTTTGTCGGAGACATCTCAGATAAAGCTGTTCTGGAAGCCTTTGCGGATAGCGTTATTGCCAAGTACGGACAGATTGACTACCTCATAAACAACGCTCTGCCTGTGATGAAAGGCATTGATGAATGCAGCTATGAAGAGTTTCAGTATGCTCTGTCTGTAGGTGTTACCGCTCCGTTTTACCTGTCAAAACTATTTGCACCGCATTTCAATTCCGGCGGCAGTATTATCAATATCTCATCATCCCGTGATCGTATGAGTCAGCCGCAGACCGAGAGCTACACAGCTGCAAAGGGTGGCATCGCTGCGCTTACCCATGCTCTTTCCGTCAGTCTGGCGGGCAAGGTGCGCGTAAACTCAATCTCACCGGGATGGATTGATACCGCATACACGGTCTATAATGGTGCAGATGCGGTACAACAGCCGGTCGGCAGAGTCGGCAATCCGCTTGACATTGCAAACATGGTGCTGTTTCTCTGCTCTGATAAGGCGGGATTCATCACCGGCGAGAACATCTGCATAGACGGCGGCATGACCAAGCAGATGATCTATCACGGCGATCATGGCTGGTCGCTGGACATCACAAATGATTCGGAGTCAAAGACGTGATTCTTGTTTCTCCAAGGTGCGAATACTATTTCAGGAGGTTATACACGTGAATACTATCAATATTGTAAACGGTCCGCAGAATGCATCTGTGATTATTCAGGGCTGTATGAGAATGCCTGCTTTATCAAAAGAGGATGCAGCAAAGGCTATTCGTACAGCTTATGACTGCGGTATCAACTTTTTCGACAACGCCACTTGCTATGGAAACGGTGAAGCAGAGGAGCGCTTTGCACAGGCTCTTCCGTTGACAGGAATTAAACGAGAGGATATTTATATCCAGAGCAAGTGCGTACTTTGCTTTGACAGAAATGAATTTGACTGGACAAAGGAAAATATCCTCTCCAGTGTCGATGACAGCCTACGCCGCCTGAATGTCGAGTATCTTGATGCTTTGCTGCTGCACAGACCTGATCTTCTGTTTGATCCGGAAGAAGTAGCAGAGGCTTTCGATGCACTTGAAATAGAGGGGAAAGTTCGCAGTTTCGGTGTCAGCAACCTGATGCCCATGCAAATTGAACTGCTGAAAAAATATGTGAAGCAGCAGCTTGTTTTCAATCAGGTTCAGCTTTCTTTGGAACAGTCACAGCTGATTGATCAGGCTCTTTACATGAATAACAAAACGACAGATTTTTCCATAAACCGTGACGGTTCTGCACTGGATTACTGCCGTTTGAATGATATCACGATACAAGCGTGGTCGCCGCTGCAATTTGGTATGTTCGGCGGTACGTTTATTGACAACCCTGATTTCCCGGAACTGAATAAAGCACTTTCCGAGATTGCAGAGCGTGAGGGAGTATCCAAAGCAGCAGTCGCCATTGCATGGATATTGCGTCATCCTGCAAAGACGCAGGCAATTATCGGCACAATGAATCCGGAGCATATTAAGGATACTTGTGATGCTGGGAAAGTAAAATTGTCGCATCATGACTGGTACGTATTGTATTTGGCATCCGGAAAATTCCTGCCTTGATACGGAGAAGGTGCTGTGAGTAGTTTTTTGCAGCTTCGTTCTAAATAACAGTCAGAAGTAGTAGTTATTGCTTGGATTTCTTCCCGCCAACTACATAAGGTCGAGTGCTTTGGAGTCCAATCAAGTCCAACTGTATCTGAAAAAGACACCAGACTTGTTCCCGAGAACGGTGAAAAACCGCTCAACCTCTACCGCTCCATTCCTACATAAGAGAAAAAGTGCCGAATTCTGGAAGATGACAGCATAGTTTTATTTCCAATAAAAAATGTGCTAACTGTTGTATTGGCGGCTTTTTGCCGTTTCTTTCAGTGCTTTGTCCGAAAAGTGCCGAGCATCATACCGAACATCCACAGCGTTCCCAAGCTGACCGCCGCAGTGGACATACCCTTCCGAATCCACAAATAAACCGCTGTCATCACAGCCCCACGCATAGTTAACGCGGCGGGAGATCAGAACGATCTTGCCCTCCGGTTCGCGAGGCTGTGTCGGCTGGTCCTCATTGGAAAGCATCTCGATCGCGACAGGCACCACCGGCACTTTCGTGATCTTATTGCGAAAGAGCAGCAGTGCGCCCCCGACGAGCAGCAAAACCCCTGCGATGACAATGCACAGGATCAAGATGATTTTTGAGCGTTTGGTCATGGCGATCCCTCCTTTTATCCTCTATACGAATGAGAGGTCGCGAAAATATGGGTTTCAGCTGATTATTTAGAGTTGAAGGCACTTCGCATGATCATCGCATCCTCAGCCTACACCCTGTGAGGCGCCCTGCTCGGCAGCAAAGATCAGAACAAGGGCAGCATCCGAGGCATTCACGCCGCCGCTCATATCATAATCCGCACGAGTGAGCCAATCCTCATCCGGCAGTTCAGGGGTCTTGCCTGCGCCGATCTCGGCGGCATAGATCAAGATCTGTGCCGCATCGGAGGCATTGACAGCGCCGTCAAGGTTGACATCACCGACTGCACCGTTCAGCTCCCCGGTCATGTTCACTTGCAGCTTGTATTCCGCATCCGGGAGGCCATCCTGCGAGACTTTCAGCGTCAGCGTCTGGCTTGGCGATGTGAGCTCGATCTCATTCATGATGCCGGACGGCAGTTCCTTACCGTTCAATGTGACCGTACCCGTGGAGATCGGCATGATCCCGAGCGTGGTGACATCTTCCCCTGCATCAAAGCAGAAGACATGCCGGTCAGAGGTGCTCCGGACTGCATACTGGGACGTACCGTTCACCTCACAGAGCAGACTGGACACATCGGCCTCCGCCAGCGTATAATCCTGCGCATAATAGACGGGCTCCTCGGCTTTGACATAGGCACTGATCCGCATCGCACGATCCACCTTGATCGGTGCTTCATACAGCACAAACGGCCCGCGGTCGATCGCATAATAGATCTCCTCCCCGGCATGCGAAGAGAGCGCGATCTCCGTACCGGGCGCAACGCGGCTGAAATAATCCGAGAAGATCACGGCATCTTTCTCTCTGGTGACGGCCTTGATGCAGAAATTGCCATACTGCGAGGTATAACGATAGACCGATCCGGGCTCAGAATCGTCAAATTCCATTACATCCTCGCCGTCCGTGTAAATATCGTTCCACGTCTTGCCGTCCAGACTGTAGAAGCTCTCCTGCGCATGGAAATCCTGTTTCAGCATTTCGAGCGGCAGTTCGCTTTCTTCGAGCGTTTCCGACTGCTCCCCTTTGCGCAGCTCCTTTTTCTGGGCAAACTCACAGGGGATCACTTTTCCGGCGTATTCGCTGCTGATCCGAGCCACAACAGAGAATCGCTCGCCCTCATGCAGCGCTACAGCCTCCGGCAGCATCACCGTCTGATAGCCCAACTCCGTCATCGTCAGTTCGGCAGCAGCATGTGCCGTACCGGAGGTGGGATCGTCAGGATCGCTCAGCCCGGTGTAGACTGTGACGTCCCAGCGGCTGCCCTCCATCACGTTGCAGAGCATGACCGATTCGAGATAGGAATCCGAATCCGCTGTAAAGACGTTTGCAGCGTATGCCATGGTAACGCCGCCAGGTTCGACGTCAAACGCATCAAAATTGCCATAGGAATCATACTGATACACCTGTACATCCGGCTCGGCGAACACGACCTCATAGGAGATAAAGTCCGCCAGTTCTATTTCTGCATAGGACATCCAGTAGCAGCCGTGTTCGCCCCAGTTGGTTCCCCAGCTATTCTTGATGAGCCACGCACCGTCGATCCCGGGATCAGAATTGAAGTTGCAGGCAGGGAAATTGTCATCCCAGCCGATGATGCTGATGACATGACCGGAATCATTTTCCAGTCCGCCGCTGACATTGGCATCATAAAAGTAGGAATGGTAGGTCTCATTATAGCAAGCACCGCTATCCGCATAGTCAGCCGTAACGGCCTTTCCGCTCATGATCGCACGTTTGATGTCATTGCGCTCCCGGAGAGTGATCTCCTCGATACCATTCGGGTTCTGACGATCATAGGTATTGGCAGCCGTCACACGGAAGGCTGCTTCGGAACGGACTTCGTCCATGGTTTTCCGGGACGTGCGGATGGAATCGTCCAGATAGTTGCAGTCCTTCTCATAGACAGGGCCGATGCCGCTGAGCAGCAGACCGGCAGCCCGTATTGGGGTCGCGCCGCCGTCAAACAGATCCGCTGCGTCATACGGATAGCCAAACGTATCACAGTGGCCGTAATAGGCAAGATGCCACTCGGAGAGGTCAATATCCGGATCGCGGCCGATCAGTCCCGATTCCAGGCAGGCAATGGCGCCGTGGCTCCAGCATGTGCCATAGATCGACTGATCCTTGATCGGCGAGACAAGCCCTTCGCGCCGCAGATCGAAATACACCGGAAGCGGCTCCTCTTCCGCAGCATTAACCGGAATAGCGATGCAGTTCTGCGCGGCAGAAAGCGGTACCGGAGCGCCCGAAGATGCTGCAACGAGCAGACCCAGTGCAAAGGCAGCAGTTTTACGGATGATGTTCATACATGTTCCCCCTGACCCCATAAAATGGGCATTTTTGGAATGGTGTGCCATAAGATAGCTTTATTATAGCATACTCCTGCCCCAAATGCAAGACCTTCTGAACAGACACCTAACTATTATCTATTATAACACGTTTTCTGCGTATCGTCAATCGGTTATTGTATTATGATCGATCTGTGATATACTAAGTAAACCGCTATAAAATAAAATCCACCTCATCATTGGAAAACTCATATCCTTTGATAAGGTGGATTTTTCTGCGATGGTTTCTTGTGACAACATTTCCACGCACTCAACCTGAACAATTTGGCAAATCTGTTTTTCTGCGATTTTATGCCATCTTCAACACCTGACAACATTTTGACGCACTCTCAAACGCCTGTTATCATTTTGACGCACTTTCCTCGGTGTGCAGAAATGTTGTCAGCCGTTTTCAGTGCGTAGATGTCTTTCCGAATACAGCAAAAACCATACCGGGGTTGAGTGTGCAGTTTAACTGTATAGCCGAAAACCGCCGTAAAATCGGGCTTTTCAGCTTCCATTCCTTGACATCAAAACTACGCACTCAACGTGCCTCGGAAGCCTGCGTTGATGTTATACCGGCAACAAAAGCCAATGAAACGAGATGTTTGAGAGTTCAGATTGGACATTTTAGACTGAATTAAGGCAACACCGCACAGTTGCAAAAACGTAAAAAGTATGGTAAAATAGAAATATGAACAGACAAATGACACTGGCAGAAATGAACGATGAATTTGGTGCAGCCAGAACCAACAAAAAAGAATTTCTTGAAAAGATGGATCAAATCATTCCGTGGGGAGAATTCGTAGAACTTGTACAGCCGTTCTATTACAAAGGAGAGCGCGGCAATAAACCATACCCGCTGGAATTGATGCTGAGAATATTCATCCTTCAGAATCTTTATGATCTT
>JAIKWY010000128.1 GCA_024684395.1 Oscillospiraceae bacterium | reverse complement strand
GGAATTCACTATGACAGAGAACCTGAAATCTGTCGGCAGCCATGCATTTGACGGCTGTACGAATCTGACAGCACTCACCTTTGCAGATTCGGCATCTACCAAATTTGAAGATGAAGTATTCAAAAACTGCAAGGCTCTGACAGAAATTGCCCTGCCGGCTTGGCTTGATACTGTTCCTGTAGGTATGTTCAGCGGGTGCAGAGATCTCACCGAAGTGACACTCAGCGAAGGCGTTTCGCATCTTGGCGGTATGGCGTTTGCAGATACGGGTCTGACAAGCGTGACGCTCCCTGAAAGCTGTCTGTATGTGGATGATGCTGCATTCCAGAATGCACCTATTGGAAGCGTAAAGCTTGGCAGTGAAACAGTTTCGATCGGCGCAGATGCTTTTGTGCAGGATACGAATCTGCACCTGATGCCGTCGGTCTATGTGCCGGACAGCGTAAAGGCGATCGGTGAAAGGGCGTTTGGCTATTATAAGGACACTGACAAGAATTATGAGGATCTCTGTGCTGAAGCAGAACGGCGCGAAGCGGAAACGGGAGAGCATGTTGATGTGCAGAGCCTGATGGCGCCGACCATTGCCAACCATGATTTCATTCTCTATGGCGGGACAGAAGCCAAGCGCTATGCCGAAGAAAACGACATGATCTACGGCGGCACCGATCCGACAGTGGAGCCGGAACAGCCCGCTGTTGTGACCGGCGAGCTCAACGGAGACGGCACTGTCAACGCCTCGGATGCGGCAGTGATCCTCATTGCAGCGGCAGCGATGGGCGCAGGCAGTGGATCAGGACTGACCGCAGCACAACTTGAAGCGGCAGATGTCAACAAGGATGGCACTGTCAATGCTTCGGATGCGGCGATCGTGCTGATCTATGCAGCGGCAGCCGGAGCCGGGCAGGATGTGAAGCTCACGGATTTTGTCAAGAAGTAAGAATACTGCGTGAAATGCCCTGCTTCGTGCCCGGCATGGATCAAACTTGAACGGACATGGCTTTTCGCTGTGTCCGTTTTGTTTTATTCATATCTTACAACCGATGAAGACAATATTGTTGCAATACATTTTTGAAAGATTGTCTGACCCAGCGCCGAATTAGGCATTTTAACCAAGCATTATGTCTATAACATGTCAAGTTTAAACAAATATACAAAAATCAATTGATAAAATATCAAAATTATGGTATAATATTCTTAATCATATCATGTACTTCGACACCATCCGAAGAAGTCCATTCAAGGAGATGATCACAATGACAGTTCAGGAATTATATGCAGAGATCGGAGGAGCTATGATCAGGCGATACGTATTCTTCGGGTGGATAAGCTCATCGACAAGCATATCCGCAAGCTGCCCCAGAACGGCGTTGCAGACAACCTGATCGCCGCCGGCGGGAACATGGATCCGACGGAGCTCTTTGAGACCGCACATGCCATGAAGGGCGTTTGTGCCAATCTTGGTCTGACTGTCCTTGCAGGGATGGCGTCGGAGATCGCCGAGGAATACCGACCGGGGAATCCGAGACGGCATTCCGATGCAGAGGTCGCAGAGAAGATCGCAGAGATCGAAACGCTCTACCGGAAAACAGCAGACAGTATCCGGAGATATGCAGAAGGCTGAACACAGGCAGCACACCGGTTTTAAGGGGATATTCAAATGAATACATCGAATCAGAAGCAATATCTCGGCGTGCTCGGTGCATTGGCACTTTCGTTCGGATGCAGCGTAGGATGGGGCGCATTTGTGATGCCCGGTACGACCTTCCTGCCGCACTCCGATGAACGCCATCATCGGTCTGGACAACATAGCGCTCCGGGATCCGGATCTGCCGCCGAGAACGAGAGAGCATCTGGAGAAGATCGGTGCCAGCGCCGATCACCTGCTCGGGCTCATCAACGACATCCTCGATATGAGCCGCATCGAATCTAGGCGCATGGTGCTGAAAAATGAAGAATTTTCCTTCCGGGAATTTCTGGATCAGATCAATATCATCATCAACGGACAGTGCCAGGACAAGGGCTTACACTATGACTGCCAGATCATCGGGGATGTGAATGATTTCTACATCGGCGATGACCTGAAACTCAAACAGGTGATCATCAACATCCTTGGCAATTCCGTGAAATTCACGCCTGCTCCGGGCAATGTCAGCCTAACGGTGGAACAGACTGCACAGGCTGACGGCATGTGTACGCTCCGGTTCATCATGAAGGACACCGGCATCGGCATGGATCAGGCGTATATCCCGAAGATCTTCGAGAGCTTTTCGCAGGAGGATGCCACCACGACCAACAAGTACGGCGGCAGCGGGCTTGGCATGGCGATCACCAAGAATTTCGTCGAGATGATGGATGGCGAGATCCTGGTGGAAAGCGAAAAGGGCGTCGGTTCCGAGTTTACGGTCACGGTGAAGCTGACCGCATCCGACCGCAGTGCCAGAGAGGCACATGACATGGAGCTTCCGGAGGGGCTGCGTGCTGTCATCGTGGACGATGATGAAATATCCTGCGAACATACGCAGCTCGTGCTGAAGTCGCTCGGTATCGAAGCGGAAGTATTCATGGACGGAAAGACCGCAGCAGCGCACATCCGGGATGCCTGCGATGCCGGAAAGCCGTATGATCTGCTGCTGACCGACTACAGGATGCCGGAGATGAACGGACTGGAGCTGACCCGTCAGGTACATTCCTTCGATCACGACAAGATGTCTATCATCATGCTGACCGGTTACAACTGGGACAGCATGGAAGAAGAAGCGAAAACTGACGGCGTGGTCGGGATCCTCGCAAAACCGATCTTCTCGGATACTTTGCTCCGTGAGATCTACAAGATCCTCTCTGTCAAGAACGGTTTGGAAGAGAAAAACTCCGAGGCTGTCGAAACGGCATCGGCGGAAGCGAGCCTTGCAGGGCGCAGGGTGCTGATGGCGGAGGATGTGGAGCAGAATGCAGAGATCCTTGCCGACCTGCTCGAACTCGAGGACATCGAGTCCGAACACGCCTGGATCGGCAAGGAAGCCGTTCAGATGTTCTCGGACAGTTCGGAAGGCTACTATGATGCCATCCTCATGGATGTGCGTATGCCGGAGATGGACGGACTGACCGCCACACAGACCATCCGTACGCTGGATCGCCCGGATGCCAAAACTATCCCGATCATCGCAATGACGGCGAATGTGTTCGACGAGGACATTGAACGTTCCCTCCAAGCCGGCATGAATGCCCATCTTTCCAAGCCGATCGAGCCGGAAAAGATGTATGCGACAATGGCGCATCTGATCGCCGGATCGGATCAGACCAAGTGACCGAAACCAATACCAGAGGAAGTGATTGAAATTGAGAATGGTGAAACATGCAAAACGGATCATGGCAGCGCTCCTGACTGCGCCGCTCCTTGCCGGGATCTTTGCGCCGGTCGCAGCTGGTGCAGAGGAACAGAAGACTGTGCGGGTCGGCTGGTTTGATTCGTCCTTCTGCTATTATGACCAGTTCGGGCGGCGCTGCGGCATCGACTATGAGTATCATCAGAAGATCGCCGCCTATACCGGGTGGACGTATGAATATGTGGAGGACAGCTGGTCGAATCTGCTCCAGAAGCTGAAAAACGGCGAGATCGACCTGCTCAGTGACGTTTCCTACAGGGAGGATCGTGAGCCGTACATGTATTTCTCCGATCTTCCGATGGGGACGGAAGCATACTATATCTACGTTTCTTCGGATAACCGGGAGATCACGGCGGATTCCCTTAATTCCATCAACGGAAAGCGGATCGGCGTGAACAAGAACAGCTTTCAGGAGACTTTGCTGAAAGAATGGGCGGAAAAGAATGAGATCCATCCGCAGATCGTAGAGCTGACGAGCACAGAGGATGAATCTATGGAAATGCTCGACCTTCACCAGATTGACGGACTTGCGACAGTATACACCTTTGATTACAATCATGATGTGTTCCCTGTCAGCAGGATCGGCGGCTCGGACTATTACTATGCGGTCAACAAGAACCGCTCCGATCTGCTCGAAGAACTGAATATGGCAATGGCGGAGATCCAGGATTCCGACCCGTATTTCAACGAGAAGATCTCCCGGAACCGTCTCTATTCCTCCAAGACCAATGCACTGCTCACCCCGCAGCAGGAGGACTGGCTTGCGGCGCATGGTGAGATCCGTGTCGGCTACCGGGAGAATTACCTGCCGTTCTGCGGCAAGGACGAGCAGACGGGTGAGCTGACCGGTGCCCTAAAAGACTACTTGGCACATGTGCTCAACAACATGAACAGCCCGAATCTCCGCTTCACAACGATCCCCTACGAATCAACGGAAGCGGCTCTGAATGCGCTCAATGCCGGCGAAGTCGATTGCGTTTTCCCGGTCTATCTGAGCACCTATGATGCGGCACAGCGTGGCATGATGCTGACCGATGCTGCGATGGAGACAGAAATGAACGCCATTTTGCGCATTTCTGATCGGCATGATCTCTCTGATGACACCACGATCCGGTTTGCAGTCAATGCAAGTACACTCAATGTGGAATCGCTGATCATGGAATGCTATCCGAACGCCGAGAGATCTGCTTATCCCGGATTACAGGCGTGCTACGATGCGGTCGCAAGCGGTGAGGCGGACTGTGTGCTCGTCAGCAATTACCGCATTCCCTCCGAGGAGAACATGCTCCGGAAGAATAAGCTCTACACCGTTCCCACGGGTGAAACCCTTCCCCTGTCCTTCGCCGTTGAGCAAAATGACCGGGAGCTGTATGCCATCCTCAACAAGACCGTTCTGACTGTCAAGAGCAGTGAGATGGATGCTGCACTCGCTTCCTATATGTATGCGGACCAGAAGGTCTCCTTCATGCAGTTCATGAAGGATCACTGGCTGACCGTTGTAGCTGTCCTGACGGTTTTGTTTGCGATCATCCTGTATCTGCTGTGGCAGAAGCTGCGGGCGGAGCGCCTTGCAGACAAGCAGCAGCATCTGCTCGAACGTGCTTCGCAAATCGCAGAGCTGCAGCAGACGATCACTTCCCTTCTGAACAACATGCCCGGCATCTATCTGACCAAAGATGCCCAGACGGGCGAATACCTTGCCTGCAACCAGCTGTTTGCGGACTACGTTCACAAAAAGGATCCCGCGGCTGTCATCGGACTTACGGCGAAAGATGTGTTTGATGAGGAGAAGGCAAAGCACTTCGCAGAGGATGACGAGATGGTGCTTTCGATGGACGAACCGCTGATCTATTATGACACAATGGAGGATCTGGACGGCACGCCGAAACAGGTCAAAGCCACCAAGCAGAAATACACCGATGCCAACGGACGACTCTGTGTGCTTGCGATCTTTCAGGATGTTTCGGACAGTCTGCGTATCTCCCGGGAGAAGGCTTATACCAAGGAATCCTACGAGAAGGCACGCAGCAACGGCATCATCTTCACGCACATCGCACAGGCGCTGGCGCAGGGTTACAAGATGCTGTTCTATGTCGATCTGAATACCGAGGAATTTATCGAGTATCGTTCCGATGACGAGGACGGCAGTCTGACCGAGGTCAGACGTGGCTGGCACTTCTTCGAGGCGGGCGAGGACGCCGCTGAGATCAATGTCTATCCCGAGGATCGTGAGGAAGTGGTCCGTGCGATGGATCGCAAAACGCTGGTCGCTGCCCTCGATGAGAACCCGGTCTTTATGATCACCTACCGCATGGTCATCGGACAGGAGCCGGCATATGTCAACATGAAGGTAACACGTATGCAGGACGATGACCGCTTTATCATCCTGAGCATCACGGATATTGACGATCAGATGAAGCAGCGTCAGGCGGCACAGCGGGTCCAGGAGGAGCAGACTGCGTACAGCCGGATCAGTGCGCTCGCCGGTGATTATCTGTGCATCTACATCGTGGTGCCGGAATCGGGCAGATACCGGGAATACAGCTCCGCTGCCGGCTTTGATGCGCTGGCAATGCCCGGAGAGGGACAGGATTTCTTCTCAGATCTCCGGGAGAATGCCATCCGGGTCGTGCATAAGGAGGATCAGAATAGAGTCTTTACTGCACTGACGATGGAAAACGCCTTGCAGGAGGTCGCCAACAACGGCATCTTTACGCTCACCTTCCGCATGATGATGGACGAGGAGCCCCGCTATGTGCAGCTCAAGGCGGCACTTGTCGAAGAGAAGGACGGCAAATGTCTGGTCGTTGGCATCAACGATATCGATGCGCAGGTGCGTCAGGAGAAGGAATACGGCAGACGTCTGGCACAGGCGAGGATCGAAGCGAATATCGATGCACTGACGGGCGTCAAGAACCGGAATGCCTATCGAGTCTACGAAGAGCGCCTGAACGCACAGATCGAGATGGATCGTGCGCCGGAATTTGCCATCGTGCTGCTCGATGTCAATGACCTGAAAAAGGTAAACGACATCGAGGGACACAAGGCGGGCGACCAGTTCCTGAGGGATGCCTGCAAGATCATCTGCACGACATTCAAGCGCAGTCCCGTGTTCCGTGTGGGCGGCGATGAGTTTGTCGCACTCTGTCAGGGAGACGATCTCGCTCAGCTGGACGAGCTGATCCAGCAGATGCAGGAACACAATGAAGATGCCATCCGGAACGGCGGTATCGTCATCGCCGTGGGCATGTCCTGCTATGATCATGACGCAAAGGTTGCACAGGTGTATGAACGTGCCGATCAGAGGATGTATGAGAACAAGCGTGCTCTGAAAGAACAAAAGAAGCAAAGAGGTTAAATACTATGTATTATTCTGCGATCGGTCTGCTGGCTGGTCTGGTTCTGTGTATCGTGAACTGGGACATCCTGCGGCATTCACAGGCATTTGACAAGCCTGCATGGAACATCTACAGGCGATTCCTGTTTGCAGTTCTGGCATATTATGTCACGGATATCCTCTGGGGCATACTCGAATACAAAAAGCTGTCAACTGCGCTCTTTGTGGACACGACTATTTATTTCATGGCAATGGCAGCCGGCATTTCCTTCTGGGCGGACTATATCATTGCCTATCTGGATCAGAAAAGCACCTTCGGACGTGTGCTCGTGAATACCGGGCGAGTCATCGCCGGTGTAGTCTTTGGTGTGACGCTCATCAACCTCTTCAAGCCGGTGCTCTTCACCGTGGACAGCAGCAGTGTCTACACGGCGCTCCCGCTCCGTTATGTGATGCTTGTCAGCCAGATCCTGTTTCTGATCCTGCTCTCAGTCTGTGCCCTGACAGCCATGAAGCGTTCGGGCGTCAGAGCCGACGAGCGGAGACGGTTCCGCATCCCGGCATCCTTTGGCATCATCATGGCGCTCTGTCTCTTTATCCAGCTCTGGTTCCCGTATCTGCCGCTGTACTCCATCGCCTACATGCTGGGCACTTGTCTGCTCCATGCATTCGTTGCAAATGATGAGAAGGCGGCATATAAGGAAGAACTGGCGGAAGCAGAAAAGATCGCAGAGCTGAAAGACAGATTCCGTGCCCTGCTCGATAATTTGCCGTGCATGGCATTCACAAAGGATGCGGAGACCGGGATCTATCTGACTTGTAATCAGGCGTTTGCCGACTATGCGCATAAAGATTCACCGGAGGGCGTCATCGGGCTGACGAATGCAGAGATCTTTGATGCCGAATCGACTGCACAATTTATCAGGGCGGATAAAATTGCCCTTTCTCTGAGCAAGCCTTACATTTATTATGAGGATGTGACGGATGCAGAGGGAAATCCCCGGCAGCTCCAGACCACAAAGCTCCGATACAAGGATACACAGGGCAGAGCCTGCATCCTCGGTATGTGTCAGGATATCACGGATCTGGTGAGCATCCAGCACGAACACGCCATGACCCGGGAAGCCTACGAGAGCGCTGTAAACACAGGGCTCATGTATAACCACATTGCGCAGACGCTGGCACGGGACTACACGGAGATGTTCTATGTCAACACGGATACGGAGGAGTTCACGGAATACCGCAGAGGCGAAGAAGACGGGACACTCTCTGAGATCCGGAAGGGCTGGCATTTCTTCAGCGACTGCAAGGCGGAGCTCAGCGAGAGCGCATTCCCGGAGGACAAGGAAGCTTTCCTCACTGCAATGAACCGCAAGAAGCTGATGAAGGCGCTTGAATGCAAGGATACGTTCGTCATGTCCTACCGCCGGATAGTGCGGAACAAGCCGGTCTATTTCAGCATGAAGGTCTCCCGCATGGAGAACGATGCGCAGTATATCATCGTCGGCTTCATGGATGTGGATGCGGAGATGCATGAGGCGATCGCCAAGAATGAGGCGCTGTCCGATGCGCTGTCCTCCGCAGAGGCGGCAAACCATGCCATGACCGCATTCCTGTCCGACATGAGCCACGAGATCCGCACGCCCATCAATGCGATCATCAGACTGGATACACTTGCGCTCAAACAGAAGGATCTGGATGAGAAGACCCGGGATTATTTTGAAAAGATCGGGGACAGTGCGCAGCATCTGCTCTCCATGATCAATGAGATCCTGGAGATGAACCGTTTTGAGACCGGCAAAGAAACGCTATCTCAGAACGAGTTTTCACTCAGCACGGTGCTGGAGCAGATCAATATCCCGATCATGGCGCAATGCAGCAAAAAGGGACTTCTCTATGAATACAATCTGCTCGATCAGGCAGATCATGCCTATATCGGGGATGAAAAGAAGCTCCGGAAGGTGCTGACCAACCTGCTTTCCAACGTCATCAGCATCACGGAAGCCCCTGCTACGATCACAATGACCGTGGAAAAGACCATTGAACACGATGAGAAGGCAACGCTTCGCTTCTGCATACGGGATACCGGTATCGTGATCGAGCAGAAGCTGCTGCCGGAGCTGTTTGCGGGAGATAACACAGGCAGCAACGGTCTGGGCATGACGCTCACCAAGAAAAGCGTGGAAATGATGAACGGTTTCATCAATGTCAGATCCGAGAAGGGGTACGGAACGGAATTTACCGTACTGCTGCCGTTTGACAAAGCCGCCAGAAAGGACATGGCGCAGACCGGTGAGATCGATCCGCACGCCCTGCATATCCTCGTGGTGGACGACAATCCGATCGAAGCGGAACATGCCAGAATGGTACTCGAAGAAGCGGGCATCCGTGCAGAAGCCTGCACCAGCGGACAGGAAGCCCTCCGCAAGATCGAAGTGCAGCACGTCCGGCAGCAGCCGTATAGCATGGTGCTGATGGACTGGAACATGCCCGGCATGAACGGTCGGGAGACCTCCGCCGAGATCCTCAGACAATATGACAAGGAAAGCATCGTTGTGGCGATGACGGCTTATAACTGGGATGACATCCAGGAAGCAGCGCATCAGGCCGGCGTGGACGATTATCTCGAAAAGCCACTGTTTGCAGCCAATGTCATTGAGAATCTGGAACGCATCGCCCAGAGGAATCATCTGGCGATCTTCAAGGAAAAGAAGAAGGCAAGGCTTGCGGGACGCCGCATCCTGCTGGCGGAGGATAATGAACTCAATGCGGAGATCCTGACAGATATGCTGGATATGGAAAACATCAAGGTCGATCATGCAGAGAACGGAAAGATCGCAGTGGCGCTGTTCGATCAGAGTACCGCAGGCATCTATTCTGCGATCCTGATGGATGTACGTATGCCGCTGATGGACGGACTGGAAGCAGCGAAAGCCATCCGTTCCCTGAACCGGGAGGATGCAAAGCGGATCCCCATCATCGCACTGACAGCCAACGCCTTTGATGAGGATGTGCAGCTTTCCATGCAGGTAGGCATGAATGCGCATCTGAACAAGCCGGTGGAAGCAGACCATCTGCTCCGTACTTTGGGTGAGCTGATCTATGAGGCAGAACAGACCCTGACGTTTTGATGAGGTGGATGGTGCTATGCAGCAGCTGCAGGTGCGGGACAGGTTGTAAAACTGACAGATCCTATACATTTACTCCTATTGAACCCGGCAATGCCGGGTTCTTTTTTTCACATAAAACTTGACTACACAGTATTTTGGATGTATAATAATACATGGTTCGCTGTATGAAGTGAACAGATGAAAAGGAGGAAGAAAATGAAACACGTAATGAAAGCAACAGCGTTTTGCGCAGCGGCACTCATCGCAATGAGCTCCGGACTGGGAACGATCATGAGCACGGCAGCAGATACAGCTGTTCCGGTGATCGTCCGGGACAGTGAGGATGCGCCGACATGGGAACTTGACAAGGGCACATTGACCATCCATGCCAGCAACAAAGATACAGCTTACAATTATTTGACGAACCGGCCGTGGAACGAAAGCAAAGACCTGATCCGCCATGTGGTGCTGGAGGAAGGTCTGACCTGTGTTGCAGACAACGCTTTTGCAGATTGTACCAATCTGACCTTAGTTGAGCTCCCGGACAGCCTGGAAACGATCGGCGATAGTGCTTTTGAGGGCTGCACCAGCCTGACCAGGATCGACTTACCGGACAACCTGACTGAGATTGAATGGGAGGCATTCAGAAACTGCACCAGTCTGAAAGCCGTTTCATTCCCCGAAAGCCTGACGGATATCGGTTCCGGTGCCTTCCAGTATTGCTCCAACCTGGAGAACGTTACATTTTCAGGCGGTCTGACATCGGTTGGAATTCAAATATTTGAAGAAACGCCGTGGCTTGAGGAACAGCTGGGAAAGCATGATTTTGTGATCGTTGACGGCATTCTGATCGATGCTTCCCTGAAAGAGGGCGACATCATCATTCCTGAAGGTGTGAAGATCATCGGCACAAACGCATTTCATAGCTGTGATGATCTGACTTCGGTAAAGCTCCCGGACAGTCTGACAGAGATCGGTGGAGGTGCATTTCAATTTTGCGAAAGTCTGACCTCTATCACGATCCCGGACGGTGTGACGTGGATCGGAAACAATGCATTCGGTTACTGCGAAGGGCTTACCTCCATCACAATTCCGGAGAGCGTGACAGACATGGGAAATGATGTATTACAATACTGCTCCGGTATGACTGAAATTGATTTTCCGCCGTATGTGAACTCGTGCGAGTTCAACGGCTGTACCAGTCTGAACGTCGTGACCTTCCGCAACCCGATCTGTAGTATCGAGCCGGAGACGCTGAACATGGAGAAAAAGCCCTTGATCAAGGGCTATACCGGCTCCACGGCAGAGCTGTTTGCCAAAGCAAACGACTGCGAATTCCTCAGCATCGGGGATACCTATGTCGGTCTGTTGGGCAAACACGCCGTGACGTTTCGCATCGATGAGAACATTACAGTAAAACCCGGGGAGACATTCCACAAGTATTACATCGGTGGTGAGTATCTGTTCAGCATGGGCATGGACATTGCGGAAGCAGAGGCAGAGGTAGTCAATGCAGATGAGCTGCCGATCGATGCAAAATGCACCACAGTGATCACCACACCGTATACAGCAAAATACAGTTTTCTCGGTTCAAACTATGATGTGAACAGCGCCGTGAACGTCAATCTGTTTTGTAAGCTCAGAGATGATGCGGAAAACGGCGAGTATACGATCAAGGTCGCATTCACCAAGCTTTTGGATGCCGACGGCAACGATCTTCTGCCCTACATCAGGGAGGAGGAGCGGTATATTACCGGAAAGTTCACCGTAAAGGGTGCAAAGGCAGAACCGGTGCAGCCTGCTGAGCCCTCGCTTGGCGACCTCAACGGCGATACCACTGTCAACGCCTCGGATGCAGCTCAGGTCCTGATCGCAGCGGCTGCGATCGGTGCGGGACAGGATTCCGGTCTGACAGAAGCGCAGATCGCTATCGCAGATGTGAATGGCGATAAAACCATCAATGCCTCGGATGCCGCAATCGTGCTGATCTATGCAGCGGCGATAGGTGCGGGACAGGATGTGGAACTGACGGATTTTGTAAAGTAAACAGACTGATCGAAATGCCTGGCTTCGTGCCGGGCATTTTCTCGAAGAAATGCAGAAAATGCCCGGTAAGTCTTGCATCATCGACTGCAATATGGTATAATGGATACAACACAGTTTGCGCAGCTTTTCCGGGGAAGCTGTGCTGCACCGCAGATCACGGAAAGGAGTGTCGGGTGTTTCGCCCGATTGTAAAATTATGGGTATCATCAAGGCAGTCGCCGGAGCAGCATCCGGCATGATGGAGGATCAGTGGAAAGAGGTTTTCTGGTGCGATGCGCTTTCCGGCGGCGACATGCTGGTGCGTGGCGTAAAGCAGAAAACGGCATTCAGCGGGAATACCGGCGACGATCACCATATCACCGAAGGCTCTCTGATCGTGGTGAACGAAGGACAGTGTGCGCTCGTGGTAGACAACGGCGTAGTGGTGGCTGCGTATACCGAGCCGGGGGAGCATGTGTTTCATGCCCACAGATCACCCAAGGCGCTTGCGGATGAGTTCCTGCGGCGTGTCAGCTACGGCGGGGATGCACCGTATCTGAACCAGTATGTCTACTATATCAACCTGCATGAGTTCATCAACCATCCGTTTGCCGTGACGCTTCCGGCAAGATTCGGTGTGCCGGGCGGCGCCGTCACAGAGCCGCTGACGGTGCGGGGCATGTATAGCTGCAAGATCGCAGACCCAGTGCTGTTTTACAAGACTGTCACCGGAAATGTCGAGCGATCGTACCAATTCTGCCAGTTTCGTGAGCAGCTCGACAACGAGGTGCGGGATGCGATACTTGAGGCGGCATCTGCTCTCTGCGAGAAAGGGCTTGCGGTCGATCAGATCGGGCGTGAGTCAAAACAGCTCTGCAAGCAGGTGCGGGAGCGCATGAAAAACAGTGAGGCGGCAAGGCTCGGGATCGAGCTGTCCTCTATCGTCATCGGAGGAAATGTCGTCCGGTCTGCTGTGGAACGTTCACAGACGTATGAGCAGCACCAAGACATGCATGTCGTGCCGAAGGGTACTCCCCTGCGCTATACACCGCCGGAACCGCAATCCTATAAGGTGTATCGTGCCGAGCATCTTCCGGGGATCGGAAAACCTGCTGAGCCGCCCAAGCCTGTCGATACTTCATGGATCTGCCGCTGCGGATGCCGTGCGGAGAGCCGTTTCTGTCCCGAATGCGGCAGTTCCCGACCGTGGAAATGCGTCTGCGGGGCGGAGAATCACGGAAAATTCTGCACAGAGTGCGGGAAGCCGATGGCTGTGGAATGATCAGAAGGTACAGCCGATTAAAACGTAGTTGAGCCGGGTTCGTCCCGGCTCTGATCGTAATAAATTGTATCCGACTTCCTGCTATAATGTGTGAAAATACTAACACTTGAAACATAAGGGATACGTCAGCAAGGCTCATAGAAACTCCGAGCGTAGAAGAATGGCATTGATCAGTTACGATCCAACTACAATGTGTATAGCAGCTCCTGGTCAGGGAGCTGATTTCGTGCCTTTCAGCAAATTTCGTGCCTTTCTAATATGGCAATATTTGTATTTGTGTTTGACTTTTGAGTCAAGATATGTTATAATAAGAGGATAGAAGTGTAACACCGTCCGCTGTGATCATCACAGCCGGGGCGAAATGTAAAAAAAACATAGGATCCTGAAGGAGGAAATGATATTTGACATGAAAACACCTATTGTCAAATCCTGCGCCGATGAAGCACAGTCTTCCAAAACCGCTGACTGGCGTGAAAAGCTGAAAATAGATAAATGGTTCCCCTGGACACTGGCGATCATGAATACATTCATCATGATCTGTGTATTTCTGATGCCTGAGCTTTCCCATCAGGCTGTTCTGTACAACTTTCTGCTTGCGCTGCCGCTGACAGCGATACTGTGCCTGCTTCCCATCGGCTGGTATGCGGTTTATATCATAAACTTCATCATACTATCCGGCATTTTTTACATGAATGACTTTCTCCTGAATGTTCGTTCCAGACCGCTGCATTTCATTGATCTGTTCTGTATCCGGGACGGGTTGAATCTCGCAGACCATTATACGCCGGTATTCCAAAGCGACATGATGATCAAGATCATCTGCGGCGCTTGTATCGTGTTCCTTTCCTGCTTTTCCGTTCACAAGCTTTGCAACAAGGAGCATTTCCGCAGATGGAAGGTGATTTCCGGTGCCGTCCTCTGCGCAACGGCGTTTACGCTGGTCGCCGCTTTTCACTTCGGCGAGGTCTGGAAGGTCGAGGCGATAGAGTCGAGCGAAGCAGAATACTACGAGCGGAACGGACTGCTCTTTGCGCTGTACAGTGAATATATCAACAGCGAGATCGCCGTTCCCGAGGATTACTCTGACGAGAAGGTCACAGAGATCCTGAATACCTATGCCGTCGGCAATGACTCTGTACCTGCTGTGACAGAACCGGTCAATATCATCGTCATCATGAACGAGGCGTTAGCGGACTATTCGCTGATCGGTACGCCGGATTTCAAGGAAGATCCGCTGCCGAAGCTCCATGCGATGGAGCAGAACTGCTTCAAGGGCAGATGTGCGGTCAATATCTTCGGAGGGCGCACCTGCAATACGGAGTTTGAGTTCCTGACCGGCTGTTCTCTCATGTTCTTTCCGGATGACTCTATCCCGTATTTACAGAACTCCCTGAACGGCGTTCCGAGCTTTGCTTCGGAGATGGAGCAGCTCAGCTGGAAAAGTACAGCGATCCACCCGTACTTCGGTCAGGAATGGAAGCGGACACAGGTCTATCCGGGGCTCGGATTTTCCGATTTTATTGCAGGAGACCAGTTCTCCAATCAAAATACGCAGCTGACAGAGCCGAGTCTGTTCCGGAATATCAGTGAAGTGCAAAGTGTCGGCTTCGGCTCTGACCTGGAGTATGTCCGTGGCTTTATCAGCGATGCCGAATGCTACCGGAAGATCCTCAAAACGGCAGATACGGCGAATGCTGCCGGCAGCAATTCCTTCCTGTTCGCAGTCACGATACAGAATCATGGCGGCTATCAGAAGGATCTTTTTGAAGAGTTTGAAAGCCAGAGCACAGAGTATCTGGATGCTTCCTATCACAAAGGCAGCGAGGATGCGGATGCCATCGAACAATACCTGAATCTTACCAGGATCAGTGACGATGCTTTTGCAGAGCTGGTGGAAAAGCTCGAAACCTCCAGTACGCCGACAGTTGTCGTGATGTTCGGCGATCATCAGCCGGGGATCGATTTCAATTGCTATAAGGATCGCCTGTCTGACGGGCAGGGCGAGCTCGCACAGAAGTCTGACGAGTACATCGTTCCCTATGTCCTGTGGGCAAATTATGACATCACATGGGATGCGCCGGAGTTTGTCAGCATCAACTATCTGTCCTGCATCCTGAAAAAGAACTGCGGCTTGCCGCTGACTTCGTTCGACCGTCTGAGAGAAAACGCAATGGAACACTATCCGGTGCTGACAAAGAATTTTGCAGTCGACAGCAACGGCAACTTTGTAACGCCTGCAACGGCGCTCGAAGATCCCGTCGTGAAGGAATACCAGACAGTCCAGTATTCACGCCTTTTCAGTCAGTGAGTGAGCCTTACCTCCCCGGGTCCCGGGGAGGTATTATTTTATACATCAGACGTGATTCGTTATGATCTAAAATACGAGAAGATAATCGTCAGGCTATTGACAGCTTTTGCATAATGTAGTATAATATCATTATCTGATGCAAAGGAGAAAATGCAGTTATGAACACATTTCAGGGGCTTACACAGGCAGAAGCCGAAAAACGTCTGCTTGAAAACGGGCGCAACTGTCTGAAAGAGGAAAAGCAGAAAACCGTATTCCAGATGTTCCTCGAACAGATCCTCAATTTCACCAATGCGATCCTCGCTGCTGCGATCATCATCTCGATCATACTCCATGATTACGGCGAAGCTGTCATCATGCTGGTCATCGTGATCGCCAATGCCATCATCGGCGTCGTACAGGAAGGCAAGGCGCAGAAGGCACTCGATGCACTCAAAAAGATGTCGGTGCTGAAAGCGACTGTCATCCGTGACGGCGAAACCAAGGAAATATCTTCAGAAGAACTGGTTGTTGGTGATCTCGTCATCCTCGAGGCCGGCAAACAGGTTCCCGCAGATCTGAAGCTGCTGGAGACTGCTCGCCTGATGATGGATGAAAAGGCACTGACAGGTGAATCTGTTCCGGTAGAGAAGGACGAGAAATTCGTTCCCGATGATAAGACAGGCATTGGCGACCGACTTGATCTGGCGTATATGACTACCGTAGTCACCTTCGGACGCGGCATCGGTGAGGTCATCCACACTGGCATGGACACCCAGATCGGTAAGATCGCCGATATGGTTGGGCAAGAAAAGGACAAGCCTTCGCCGCTCCAGAAGGGCATGGACGAACTCAGCCGCACGCTGGGTATCGCAGTCATCGTGATCTGTGCGATCGTTTTCGTGATCGGTATGCTGCAGGGCAGAGAGATACTTGATCTTCTCATGACGGCCGTTTCCCTTGCAGTTGCAGCGATACCCGAGGGCATCCCCACCATCGTGACCATCGTGCTTGCCCTCGGTATGCAGAGAATGGCGAAGATCAACGCCATCGTCAAGAATATGCCCGCTGTTGAGACACTCGGCGCTGTCAGCTATGTCTGCTCCGATAAAACAGGCACCCTGACACAGAACAAGATGACCGTTGTCAAGGCATTTGAGAACGGCGGATATATCGACCTCGAGAGCCTCGACAAAAGTGCACATGATATACTCATCAGGGGCTTCATGCTCTGCAATGACGCTTCCATCGCTTCTGACGGCTCTGAGGTGGGCGACCCCACCGAGACCGCTCTCGTTGCCTTTGCCAAGAGATATGGCATCGAGAAAGCCGCTGCCGAAAAGGACATGCCCCGCATCAACGAGAAGGCTTTCGACTCTGACAGAAAGCTGATGACCACGGTCCATATCACTCCGGACGGAAAGATCATCTCTTATACCAAGGGTTCCACCGATGAACTTCTCACCAGATGCACTCACATCCGGGCAGGCGGAACTGTGCGTGAGATCACGAATGAAGATATGTCCCTGATCTCCAATGCGATGTCCGAAATGTCCTATGAAGCGCTGCGTGTTCTGTCCCTTGCAGTCCGTGAGGACAATAAGGACGCCGTGGAGCAGGGGCTGACCTATATCGGCATGGTCGGCATGATCGACCCTGAAAGACCCGAAGTCGTCGAGTCGATCAAGACTTTCAAGCGTGCTGGCATCAAGACTGTCATGATCACAGGTGACCACAAGGATACCGCACTTGCTATCGCCAAGAAGCTCGGCATTGCGGAGCGGCCTGACGAATGTGTCATGGGGCACGACCTTGATGAGATGACCGATGAGGAGCTCCGTGACAGAGTGCCAGGTCTTTCGATTTTTGCGAGAGTATCCCCGGAACATAAGGTAAGGATCGTGAAGGCAATTCAGGCGAACGACAATATTTCCTCTATGACGGGCGACGGTGTCAATGACGCTCCCTCGCTGAAAGCCGCCGATGTCGGCGTTGCAATGGGCATCACCGGTACTGACGTCGCAAAGGGCGCAGCAGATATCATCCTCCAGGATGACAAATTCACTACGATCGAAAAGGCGGTCAAGGAAGGCAGAAACATCTACGAAAACGTCAAGAAATCCATCCTCTTTGCGCTTTCATCGAATATCAGCGAGGTTATTGTGATGTTTGCAGCGATCGCAGTTGGTTTTGCAGCACCGCTGAAGGCTGTTCACATCCTATGGATCAATCTGCTGACAGACTCCCTGCCGTGCTTTGCGCTCGGCGTTGACCCCAACTCCTCGTCCGATGTCATGAACAAGCCTCCCCGTAAGAATGGTGAATCCATCTTCGCGGAAGGCGGCTATTTCAAGGTTGGACTTTACAGCGTGATCATCGCAGTTGTGACACTGATCGCATTTCTGTATACGCCTTTCAGAGAGCTTGCAGCATCCGGAACAGCATGCACTCTCCGGAATCTGATTAACTGCTTTGCTGATCAGCAGATCCTGATGCAGTCGCAGACGCTTGCCTTCTGTACGCTTGCGGTATCCGAGCTGTTCCATGCGATCGGTATGCGCGATACGGAGACATCACTATTCAGATTCAATCATCTGGATAACAAGATCATGATACTCGCCTTTGTAGTCGGCATCCTCGGGCAGCTTGCCGTCACCGAGATTCCCTTCCTCAGAACGATTTTCGGCACCGTTCAGATGTCGCTTCCCATGTGGGGATTTGTTCTGGTTCTCTCAGTGATGCCGCTTGTGGCACATGAGATCGTTGCACTTGTGAAGAAGATCGGGTCGCACTGAGCTATTCTATCGTTATCCGAGCGGAACAGGATAGGAAACTGACGGATCTATAAAGTAAATACAATGTGTAGTGCATCCCCCTAAAGCATAACAGCTTTAGGGGGATGCACTGTAGAGGCGACTGGGAATCATAAACGCCGACATAGATCTTCCCTCTTTGTTTGGCTTCCTCATAGCCTATGAGACAACGAAGGAACTCGTTGTCATGCGGATCGCGCTGACGATTAAAAAAACAGTGTAGCCCCATTTCATTTCAAATTACCATGCAACCATCCCTGCTTGCCAAACGCAACAGTAAAAAAGCTGTGAAAAGCATTGATGATGCATATTGCCCAGGTGGCGGTGATCTTCCGAAAGACAGCTCCTCGCCGGCAGAGACCTCCACAGCCACAACCGAGTCAGAGCTTTCACAAACTGATGCAACTGTATCCGAGAACAGCGACATAGAAACCTGTACAGAAACAGAAGCAATCGCAGAATCCACTGAATCGTTACCCTGCTATTCCCTTTCACGCAGCGGATACACGCTTGAACAGGTCGTGGTACTGAGCCGCCACAATATCCGGGCACCCATGAGCAGCAAGGGTTCTCTGCTCGATGAAGTGACCCCGCATGACTGGTTTGAATGGTCATCGGATGCTTCCGAGCTGTCACTGCGGGGCGGCGCATCGGAGACGATCATGGGACAGCACTCCAAAAAGGGCTGGAGCAGGAAGGGCTGTTTGAGAATAACTAACAGCCTGCCGAGAGAGAAGTCAGGCTTTACGCCAACTCGAAGCAGCTCACGATCGCGACCTCCAATTATATGTTGCAGTATTATGAGCAGTCCGACCCCGAAAAGGCAGCATTTGGACATGATATGCGCATGGATAACTGGAAGAAGATCAGCGAGATCAAGGATTTGTACGGGTATGTGCTCTTTACGGCGCCGCTTGTCGCACCGACTACACGCTGCCCGCAGCCATCGAAAGCAAGACGCCCATCGACTGCAAGCTTGTGCTGTGCAAATGGAAGGACAGCAAGGGCGATAGCTATATCTCCATAGAATAATCTTGCCGCAGCTGCATGAAAGCTAACACAGGATACCGTTTTTTCAGAACTGCGTGAGCTACTATGGTATTATCTATCTGTGCTTACGAACCGGAGATCATCTCCTATTTAGTCTCTCCTCAACAAGCCCCATATTTTCAAGGAGCCTCTGTCAGAGCATATGATATCCTGAAATACAGTAAAAACTGAAAGATGCGCAAAAGCATCGCCGCAAGGCGGTCGATGTTCATTGCAATGATGCTGAGAACAA
>JAIKWY010000118.1 GCA_024684395.1 Oscillospiraceae bacterium | reverse complement strand
TAACAATTCCGACTGATGACGGTTGAAGCTGATGTAGCTCAGTTCGTCAAGTATCAGCAGGTCTGCTCTCGCAAGGGACTTCTGAAGCTTTTCCAGCTTGTAGGTATCCTGAGCCTCTGCAAGTTGTGTCGAAAGTGCTGCTGCATTCTTAAACAACACCTTGAAACCAGCACGACAGGCTTTCATACCGAGAGCGATCGACAGATGCGTTTTGCCGCGTCCCGGCGGACCTATCATGATAATATTCTGATGCTTTTTAATGAAGTCACAGCTTGCCAGTTCACTGATAAAGCCTGGAGAAATCGAAGGATTCAGGCGATCCATCTGAAACTCGTCCAGTGTCTTCTCAAACGGAAATGCTGCGTTTTCAAGCCGTTTCTTCATCTGATTTCCCTGACGATGTTCTAACTCTCGGCGCATCATTTCCACCAGGAATCCGCCGTAGCTCAGGTCAGGATCTGCCTGACGAATTACATCCTCAAATTCCGTAAATGTCGGCAATCGCAGCTGTTTGGCATACAGACTGATCTGCTCGTTAATGGGGTCGATCATGCACTCACCCCCTTTCCAAGCAGCATATCATAAACGCTCAGGTCAGGCTTGGATATCTTCACCGGGTCATCAGGCTGCTGTCTTTCGGAGGGTAAAGTGTACGGCACGATATCACCGTGCATGACTGCTTCATATCCGATCTCAAGACCTTTGCGGATCAGATTCACAAGCTCCTTGGGTTTCAGATCTTCGATTTCTTTCTTCTTTTTCAGCCATGCTACAAATGCATCAGGCGCATTGTTGAGAAGCGGCTTTGCCTGAAAGAGCGCTCTGCCTTTCTGCTCCAGCAGCGGCAGATAATGGGCAAGGTCATAAAGACTCTGCTCCCGCTTGTAGCACCGCTGATGCGATGCGATCATTATGCCGCCGCACCATAATTCGATGGTTTCGGGAAGCGCTTTCAGTGTCACAGTCTTCCCGACATAGCTGACAGGTACAGAATACCGGTTCGTTTCAAACTGCACCAGACTGTAGGAGCTCACCCTGAGTTCTGTCCTGTGGGACGGATCATAACGGCGTTCCGGCAATGCAAACAGCGCCTTCTTTTCCTCCGCCAGCAATTCGCCGACTGTACAGGTATTGCGGGGAACGGTATGCGAGGTATACTTTCGGCAGGCTTCTTCAAATTTGTGGTTCAATTCCTCGAGATTGTCGGCTTTAGGCAGAGGCACGCAGAAATTTCGTCTGAAGAAGCCTACTAAGCCCTCCACCAGCCCCTTCTCATTTCCCGACGCAACATTGCAGAATACAGGCTCAAAGCAGTAATGTGCTGCAAGAGCGATATACTTGTCCGTTGCCTTCGCATGAACTCCGAAGCCTTCCTTGACGGCAATACGGGCATTATCGAAGATCACGCGCCGGGGAACACCACCGAAATACGCAAAGGCGCGGATCAGAGCGTCCTGAAAGCTTTCAAAATTCTGGCGCCTGTATGCAGCAACGAAGGGGGCTTCGCTTGCACACAGTCTTGCGCAGAAGATGTTAAGAACGACACGTTCACCGGCTATGTATGATGTGGCTTCGCCCCAATCAACCTGCATCGCATCACCAAACGGAAATGCGAGCGGTACAAAGGCTTCCTTTGTACGGTTCCTGTATTTCCTTACATAGTCTCGGATCGTCGATTCTCCGCCTGTAAAGCCTTTCTCGGCAACAAGACGGTCGTATATCCTCTTAGCGGTATGATGCTGTTTCTTCGTCCTTTCCTGCTCGTCTTGTTCGATGCACTGGGCAACGAAATCCTTGACTTCCTGTGTGAGTACGGTAGCAGTCCTTTCGGGAGGATTCAAGCGCTCTCCCGGCATGATGCTGCCATCCATATACTTGTGTACTGTCTTTCGATGGATACGGAGCTTTCTGGCGATAGCTCTCTCGCTAATGCCTTCTCTGTGCAGCTTCCTTATCTCTGCGTATATATCCATTGTGATTACCACCTTTTTTCACCTCCATAACTTTGATAGAGCTTCGCTATCTCTATTATACAGGCTTTTTGTTTCGGTGGTACACTTTTTCATCAGCGTTTTGTGGTTGAGTGGTACACTTCTATTTTAGCATATACAACAAGCAATTGGCAAAAGAAATCGCTGAGCGACGCATGAGCATGATTGCGCCGCTGGTTGGTGCGCTCTCATCACAGGAAGAATACTATGAGAAGCGCCGTGAGATTTCCGCAGCCTATGAGGTGTCCACCCGCACGATTCAGCGATATGTGGATGCCTACAACGAATTCGGAATGGACGGTCTGGAACCGAAAGGCAGGGTGCCGGAGCATAACGTCATCGTTTCAAAGGAGATTCTCGCAGAAGCGATCCGTCTGCGCCGTGAAGTACCGTCCCGCAGCGTGCCGACCATTATCCAGATTCTGGAACTGGAGGGAAAGGGTGAACCCGGCACATTGAAGCGTACTACCTTGCAGCGTGCGCTTGCAGGGGCGGGTTACTCGACTGCTATGATGAAGATGTACCGGGATAACGGCTACGGCTCTCAGCGGTTTCAGAGAGTCCACCGCTGCGATCTCTGGCAGGGTGACATCAAGTACGGTCCGACACTCAAAATCGGCGGCAAGGTGCAGCCGACGTATCTGTCCTGCCTGATCGATGATGCCACACGCCACATCATTCACGCACAGTTTTACGGCGACATGGAGCAGACCATCGTGGAAGATACGATGAAGCAGGGCATCCAGAAGTACGGCATTCCACATCGTATCTACTTTGACAACGGTTCTCAGTACCGTACCCACTGGATGAAGCGTACCTGCGGTCTGCTCGGTATCCGGCTGCTGTACGCCAAGCCACGCAATCCGCAGGGCAAGGGAAAGCAGGAACGTTTCAACCACACTGTGGATTCGTTCATCGCAGAGGTGAATCTGAACCCGCCGGAAAGCATCGAAGATCTGAACACTCTATTTTATGCGTGGCTCTCGGAATGCTACCACCACAAGGTTCACAGCGCCTTCGGAATGACCCCCGAACACGCTTTCAAGTGCGATTCTATGCCGCTGAATTATCCCGATGAAGCCCTCCTCGCAAGCGCATTCCTGCACTGTGAGCCGCGCAAGGTCAACAAATCCGGCTGCATCAGCTTTATGGGCAAGGACTACGATGTGGGACTTCTGTATGCCGGGCAGCATGTCGATGTGATCTACGATCCCAAGAACATCGCCAAGGTTCGGATCGAGGCAAAGGGGCATGAGCCGTTCTATGCAGAGCACGCAAAGGTTGGTACGCATGTGGGCAGGAAGCCGAAACGTGCCGAGATCGACCGTGTTTCTGTGGATTCGTCGAGGCTTCTGGATGCGATCATCCCGACTGCTGCGGAAAGGGAACGCAGGGCTGTTATCTCGTATACACAGGCAATGAAGGGTGATGAAATTGTTTGAAATGTTTTACGGAATGCAGAACACGCCGTTTACACGCGGCATCCCGACCAGCGCCCTGCATAAAACAAGACAAAGCGCAGAGGTGTTCAGCCGGCTGGAATACATCGCCAGAAACCAGCTTTTTGCTGTTCTGATCGGTGAACCCGGCACGGGCAAGACCAGCACGCTCCGCCGCCTGAAAGCAGAGCTTCCGGAACTGGAATACATGGTGCTGTATATCGCCGACTCCAAGCTGACGCCGCGCAGCTTCTACAACTATCTGCTGATCCAGCTCGGCTGCAAGCCGGTGCTTCAGCGCACCGCAGCCCGTGACCTTTTGCACAAGCAGATCGAGATCATGCGCGGAATGCAGAGCTGCAAGGTTGTTGTCATCGTGGACGAGGCGCATCTTCTGGACAAGGAAATGCTGGAGGAAGCGCGTTTCCTGCTTAACTACAGGATGGATTCCGAAAATCCGCTGGCACTGATTCTTTCCGGTCAGACAGAACTCTGGGACAAACTGTGGCTCTCCGCCTACCGTGCGATCCTCGAACGTGTGGACATTGAATGTTTCCTCACACCCATGGATTTTGCCGACACCAAGCAGTATATTGAGACACAGCTTCTTTACGCCGGTCATGATACTCCCATTTTTACCGAAGATGCTATGAAGTCTATTTTTGAGTTCTCAGGAGGAAATCCTCGTCTCATTAACCGTGCTTGCAGTCAGTCGCTGATCTACGGTTCGCAGATGAAGCAGACCTGCATTGACAGTAAATCTGTAGACACTGTGCTTGAAAACGAGGTTACGGGGGTGAGCCAATGAATGATGAGCATTTCCATGGCATTGTGATGATCTTGTCAATGCGCTTTGTCTGCGCAAGCTCCAGAAAGGATCCGGCAAGCAGTTCTTCCGTTGTTTTTCGTTTCATGCGTTACACCCCGGCAGGCTTATTTACTTTGATTATACCATAATTTGCTGTGCAAGTCAACCACGGGATACCACAGGAGCTTCTGATCCTGCACACCGATCAGCAGTGCTGTGAATGGTCATCCTGCGGTGCCATATCCGGAATAAATCCATCCACGATCTTGTAGTCGATCCCGGCTTTGCGGGCTTGGGCTATTTGTAAATGCCGTGGGATATGGTACAGTTTCCGGTCTTTGATAAAGTAGGCGCCGGTCTGGTGAAACTGGAAGGGAACGCCTTTGTTCATGCACTGGCGGCGCACATCCAGCACCCAATCGTAATTCAGCGGTCGGACGTTGATACCGGATTCGCCTGAGCAAGCCACCTCGCAGATGCTGCCGTCGAGATACTTTTCAAGCTCGACGGGACCGAGCATCGGACCGAGGATGATCGTTTTGTACTTGATCGGGAGTTTGGCGAAGATCGGCAGCCGGAAATCGGCACGATCCTGGTTTTCGCAGGTGCATCCTACGATCACATTGTCATAGCCGTCGCCCCAGTCGGGCGGTATGCATTCTAAAAAGCGTTCGATGCGCTTGGTGAAGAAATAGAACATGCAATCGCTGCGGTGCTTCATCATGTCCCAGCATTCACCACGCCATGCATCAGCATCTTTCAGCAGAAAATCCGAGGTGAAGCAGGTCATGACAATGGATCCGGGAGCGATCTTCATCGTTTTGTCACGCTTCTTTTTGAGCGGCAGGTTGAAATTTTGGGTCTTGCGGCATTGCTCCGAGGAGATCGAACTGCCGTATGCTTCATCCTGCCGATAGACATAGCAGTAACGGCAGCCTTCGGAGTATTTCGTGCAGCCGTGCCAGGGATTCCAGCTTGCGTAATTCTGTTCGCTCATGGTTATTGCAACTCCTGAAGATATGTGTTTTTGAATGGCGGTATCTGGTGCTGGATAATCGGCGGGTGGGGTGTAGGCTTACGTCTGCATTGACTTGCGGATCAGAAAGATCAGAAACAGCGATACTGCGAACATAAAGCCGCTCGCTCCATAGGCGAAGATGCTGTTTGAGCGGGGGGCGTTTATGCTGTCGCTGAGATGCATGATTCTGACGTTCTCGACATCGCTGATGTAGTAGGCGTCCGGCTGAGCGGGGGCATAGTGGATGCGGACCCTGTCGCCCT
Source organism: Oscillospiraceae bacterium (assembly GCA_024684395.1). Taxonomy (GTDB): domain Bacteria; phylum Bacillota; class Clostridia; order Oscillospirales; family Ruminococcaceae; genus UBA3855. Next base: position 1,657 of record JAIKWY010000118.1, on the reverse strand, counting down.
CATCGGCGCCCCGCACTTTCACATAGAGTTCCCGGCTTTTTAACGGGCTGGTTTCGCCGTCTGTACCGATCCTGATGCGCAAGAAGCGGGAATAGTTCTTGGGCGTGTCTGTCACGATACCGGTGATCTCCGATGTACAGCTGTTTTTCAGTCCGGTGTATAGCCGTGTCTGCCATATGCCGAGAAGCAGGCATAGAACGGCAAAGGATGCGGTCATCACGACACACAGGATCTTGGCTTTGCTTGGTTTTGGATTCTGTTTTTTCTTCTTGCGTTTCAATGCGGATCTTTCCCCCATCAGACGTTTTCTATCACACACGGCATCTAAAAGCACGGTGCCGTTTCTTACACATAATTATACAGCGGATCAGCCCAAAAGTCAATATCCGGCACATGCCCTTGCAATCTCCGCTGTTCCGTGTTATAATAGTGACGGGAGGAATGGAAATGAAACGTGAAACATTTAGAAGTAACCCGTTCAGAGGCTTTCCGATGGGGCTTGTGCGGGGATTTCTGATCGGCTGTGTGATCCTGCTGGTCGCTGTTGTTCTGGGGATGGAGCAGGAGCTGTTTATCCCGCTGCTGGTGGCTGCCGGGGTGATCGGCGGCGTCATCGGTATCATATGCGGCATCGGGAAAATCATTGAAGCAGACGAGAACGGCATCTATCTGAAAAACAAGGAGTATCTCTTTGCGGAACTGGATATGTCTATGCAGGTACACACGCATTATTACCACTGTATCCCCGTGACGGAAAGATGGATCAACATCACCGGAAACGACGGCAAACAGAAGGTGAAGTGTACGTTTCTGAACAGGCAGGATGCGGGCAGGCTGGCAAAGATCATTGAGGATGGGATGCGAAAGAAGTACCGCACGATCTATGACGGCTTGGAACAGAAGGATGCCGATGCTGCGGATGTGCAGATGTTCACCATACCTGCGACGGAACTGGCTGAAACGATAGACAAACGGAACCGACTGCTGACAAAGACCATGTTCTGGTTCCTGACGGTGCTGTTTTCATGGATACTGATCTCTATGATCCTACAGGATCAACTGGAAGAACACGGGCTCATGCTGATGATCTATATGGCATCTGTCGTGCTGTTGTTGGGCGGTGTGAATTTTTTCATATGCAGAAGGTTCAAAAAGGCTGCGCAGAAGATCCCCTGTGAGATCGTGTTCAGCGGCGGGTCGATGTACATCGACGGCGTGGCTTTTGCGGGCATGGATGTGACGAGAGTCGTCATGACACCGGAACGGGGCGCCGGCACGGGCGATATGCGGAAGCTGGTGCTGAATGAAAGAAATGAACATACCACTGAATACAGCTTCGGCTTCCGAGCGGATCGGACGGGGTTCCCGGGGTATGGGCAGCTGGTCGAAGCGGTGAAAGCGGAGTTTGGGGATCAATTTGCGTATGATATGAACTGAGGGCACATCGCACATCGTTCCGCTCAGCAAAACGAAATAGTGAGCAAATGAAAAGTCCCGGGCGATCCGGGACTTTTCTGTGTTGATGGGGGCTCGGAGATGGGCTCAGGAGGACAAAGAGTAACCGTCAAATCCCCCGCGTCTTCCCCTGAAGAGTCTAAAGAAGTATAATGGACACTGAACTACTCTATGGACTGTATTGGACATTCCAGTTTAGACC
>JAIKWY010000225.1 GCA_024684395.1 Oscillospiraceae bacterium | reverse complement strand
CGGCAGCCGGTACGTTCGAGCAGTGGATGAATTCCCCGAAGCACCGTGAGAATATCCTCGGCGGTGACTTCACGCACATCGGCATCGGTTACACCTACGACCCGGAGGGAAAGTACCGCCATTACTGGAGCATGTTCCTCGTGGGCGAGTACGACACCCACAGCACGCCGGTCGTGTACAGTGACCAGTACATGCCCGAGCGCAGTCTCGGCGACCCGAACGGCAACCACATCGTCAATTCCGGCGATGCAAGCGCCATTCTGATCTATGCGGCAAACCAGAGCGCCGGTCTGCCCTATAAGGTCGCATCGGGCTTTACCAAGGCGGGCGACGTCAATGCCGACGGCGTTGTGAATGCCGTGGATGCGTCGATCATCCTCAGCTACAGCGCAGCAGCGGGCGCCGACCCGAATGCGAAGTTAGAGGACTTTATCTGGTAACAAGCGCTTCAAAGCGCTGATACAATAAGGATGTAAGGAGAAAAAACCAATGGACATTATGCAGTCATCACTCGAAAAACACAAGGAATGGGCGGGCAAGATCGAAGTCGTATCCCGCACGCCCATCCAGGACAGACAGGCGCTCTCGCTTGCCTATACACCCGGCGTGGCACAGCCCTGCCTCGAGATCCAGAAGGATCCGGAGCTGTCCTATACGCTGACACGCCGCCACAATCTCGTGGCAGTCATCACGGACGGCACCGCTGTGCTCGGTCTCGGTGACATCGGTCCGCTTGCCGGTATGCCGGTCATGGAGGGCAAGTGCGCCCTTTTCAAGGAATTTGCCGATGTGGATGCCTTTCCGCTGTGTGTCAATTCCAAGGACACGGACGAGATCGTCAACACCATCGCCAATATCGCACTGAGCTTCGGCGGCATCAACCTTGAAGACATCGCAGCGCCCCGCTGCTTTGAGATCGAGGCACGCCTCAAGGAAAAGCTCGACATCCCGGTCTTCCACGACGACCAGCACGGTACTGCCATCGTTGTCGGCGCTGCGCTGCTCAATGCCTGCCGTGCGGCAGGGAAGAAGCCGGAGGAGCTGGAGATCGTCATCAACGGCGCAGGCTCCGCAGGTATCGCCATTGCCAAGCACCTGCTGAATCTCGGCGTGGGCAACATCGTGATGGTGGATCTCTGCGGCATCCTGGCAAAGGATGAGCACTACGAGAACCCGGCACACAACGAGATCGCATCCATGACCAACAAGCATCTCCTGCACGGCAAGCTCGCCGAGGCGGTCAAGGGTGCAGATGTGTTCATCGGCGTGTCCAAGCCGGGACTGCTGTCTCAGGATATGATCAGGACCATGAACGACAAGCCGTTTGTCTTTGCAATGGCAAATCCCACCCCGGAGATCATGCCCGATCTTGCAAAGGAAGCAGGCGCCTACATCGTCGGCACCGGAAGAAGCGACTTCCCGAACCAGATCAACAACGTTGTCGCCTTCCCGGGCGTGTTCAAGGGCGCACTTGCCGTCAGAGCACGGGACATCAACGAAGCGATGAAGGTCGCAGCGACCAAGGCGATCGCCAATTATGTGACCGATGCACAGCTCACGACAGAGTTCATCCTCCCGGATGCCTTTGACCGTGGCGTATCGCTTGCCGTGGCGAAGGCTGTGGCACAGGCTGCCATTGACAGCGGCGTGGCAAGACTTGCGGTGAATCCGCTGTAAACAGGAGGGATTGCCTATGTTTGCACTTCCGGTGTGGGCAAGGGTGATCGGCTGCGTAGTATTCGGTGTTCTGCTCCTGTTTTTCGTCAATCCGATCTTGCTCGGGATCCGGAATGCGGGGGTATTCACGGGCATTGTCATCTGCCTGCTCGGGCTGTTCTACTTCGGTGCCAATCCGCTGGCAGCCAGTGTGATGGATCGGTTCTGGAACACCAGCAGCTTCGGCAGGTTCATCATGTGCCTGATCTTCGGCATCCTCGGACTTGGGACTGCGCTTGGGATCGTGTTCAGCGTCTGCATGTGCATCGCCATCAAGGATACGCCGAAATCAGAACAGCCCGTGGTGATCCTCGGGTGCAAGGTGCGTGGCGACCAGCCGAGCCTGATGCTGAAAAAACGCCTCGATGCGGCAATTCCGTATCTGAAAGAGCATCCGGAGGTACCGGTGATCGTCTGCGGCGGACAGGGCGAGGACGAATCCATCACGGAAGCGGCTTGCATGAAGGCGTATCTGACGAAGAACGGCATAGACGAAGACCGCATCAGCGAGGAAAACACCTCCACGAGCACCTACGAGAACCTTGCCAATGCACGGCATATCCTCGAAACGAACGAGTGGGGCTATGACATCATCCTTGTCACGGACGGTTTCCATCAGTTCCGGGCGGGGAGGATCGCCAAGAGCCTGCGGCTTGAAACGGACAAGATCTCCGCACCGACGCCCTGGTATCTCGTGCCGGCATACTGGGTACGGGAATGGCTGGGCATCTGCCATATGTATATTTTCGGATAGAATGGAAGAACCCCCGGATCGCTCCGGGGGTTCTGTTCTGTTATGCTGTTCAGTTGTGCTGTTCGAGGAGCTGCTCGATCTTCTCGTGCGGGTCGATCACCGTGCTGATGGAAACATCGTGGTTGATCGAAGCGATGAAGTATGCCACATACTTGGACACATCCACCTGATGGAACCACTTGCGCTCGAGCAGGGCAGGGCTGCAATAGGTCAGGTTCGTACCGAACACGCCGCTGATGAAGCCGTCGGCATATGCCTTGTCGAACTTCTCCAGACCGTTGGTGAAGATGGAATAGGTGGCATAGGCGAAGATGCGCTTTGCACCGCGCTTTTTCAGCTCATAGGCAATGTCGAGCACGGATTCGCCGGAGGAGATGATGTCATCTGCAATGAACACATCCTTGCCGTCCACGGAATTGCCGAGGTATTCGTGTGCCACGATCGGGTTGCGGCCTTCTACGATGCGGGAGTAGTCACGGCGCTTGTAGAACATGCCCATATCCACGCCCAGCTCGGAAGCATAGAGCATGTTGCGGTTCAGTGCGCCCTCGTCGGGGGATACGACCATGAAGGTCTCCTTGGTCGCATGGAAATCCTCGATGCTCTCGAACATTGCCTTCAGTACCTGGTAGGACGGGATCACGTTGTCAAAGCCCATCAGCGGGATGGCATTGCTGACTCTCGGGTCATGGGCATCGAAGGTCACGATGTTTGCAACGCCCATTGCCTGGAGCTCCTGGAGTGCAACAGCGCAGTCGAGCGACTCACGGTAGCTTCTTCTGTGCTGACGGCCGCCGTACAGGATCGGCATGATGACGTTGATACGGTGAGCCTTACCGCCGGCTGCCTGGATGATGCGCTTGAGATCCTGGAAATGATCGTCAGGGCTCATGGCATTCTTGAAGCCGAAGTAATCATAGGTCACGCTGTAGTTGCCCATATCCGTGACGATGAACAGATCCTTGCCACGGACGGTGGACTTGATGATGCCCTTGCCGTCACCGGAGGCAAAGCGGGGGCATTCGGCTTCGATCTGGAAGGAATCGGTCTCGTATCCGCCTTTTCTTGCCCATTTTACGAGATAGCTGTCGATCAGGTTGCCGAGCTCTGTGGCGCCCTTCATGGTGATAAGACCAAGCGGTGCGACATTGGTCTGGTGGTCGAACAGGACTTCATTGTTGATACTCATGATCTCTCTTGCCTCCGGAGCACATCCGGAAGCCCCTCCCTTGCTTAATTTTTGGCAGACAGCGTCTGCTTACTTGCAGAATTTCTCGATATAGCGTTCGATATCCGAGCGGATGATGCTCTTTGCGGTTTCCAGCCCCTCTACCTCATCCACGGCGGTCGTCTTGTTCTCGAGCTCCTTGTACACACGGAAGAAGTGCGTCATTTCGTCGAAAACATGCTTCGGCAGCTCGTCGATGGATTGGTAGTTGTTGTAGTTCGGGTCATCGAACGGGATGGCGATGATCTTGTCGTCATGCCTGCCGGAGTCGATCATACGGATCACGCCGATCGGATAGCAGCGCACGAGCGTCATCGGCAGCAGCTCTTCAGAGCAGAGGACGAGGACGTCGAGCGGGTCATTGTCATCCGCATAGGTACGTGGGATCAGACCGTAGTTAGCCGGGTAGTGGGTGGATGTGTGGAGGATGCGATCCAGCTTCATGAAGCCGGTCTCCTTGTCGAGCTCGTACTTGATCTTGCTGCCCTTCGGGATCTCGATGACGGCAACAAAATCATTTTCGTTGATGCGTTTCGGACTGATGTTATGCCAGATATTCATATGCTCACCTCTCAGGCTGATTCTGCTTCAATTTTAAGTATACCGCATCCGGGCGGGATTTGTCAATGCTTACTGTGAAAAAAAGCGAAAATTGGGGTTTTGGATAGTTTTGTGCAGAAAAGGCGTGTTTTTTAGGCGAAAATGCGCCGGTGCGGTCATTTCTGGAGATATTTGTCCAGAATGCCGCAGAAATCGAAGGTCGCAAAGTAATCCGCAGGGGTCTCGGCACGGCGAATCATCTTCACACCGCCGTCCTCGCAGAGCAGCAGCTCGGCGGAGCGGAGCTTGCCGTTGTAGTTATAGCCCATCGAGAAGCCGTGAGCGCCGGTATCGTGGATGTAGATGAGATCCCCGATCTCGACCGGCGGGAGCATTCTGTCGATGGCGAATTTGTCGTTGTTCTCGCACAGACCGCCCGTCACATCGCACATGTAGGTGCAGGGCTCGTGTTCCTTGCCGAGTACGGTGATGTGGTGGTAAGCGCCGTACATTGCCGGACGCATCAGGTTGGCAGCGCAGGCATCGCAGCCGACATATTCCTTGTAGATGTGCTTCTTGTGGAGGACACGGGTCACGAGAGCACCGTAGGGAGCGAGCATGAAGCGCCCCATCTCTGTGAAGATCGCCACATCGCCCAGACCTGCCGGTACGAGGATCTCGTCGAATACCTTGTGAACGCCCTCACCGATCGCCATGATGTCGTTCGGGGTCTGGTCGGGCTTGTATGCCACGCCGACACCGCCGGAGAGGTTGATGAACTTGATGTCTGCGCCGGTCTCCTTCTTCAGGTCGGCAGCGAGCTGGAACATCTGCTTGGCGAGGGTCGGATAGTAGTCGTTGGTCACGGTGTTGGAGGCGAGGAATGCGTGAATACCGAAGTGCTTTGCACCCTTCTGCATCAGCATCCGGAAGCCCTCGAACATCTGCTCACGGGTGAAGCCGTACTTCGCATCCTGCGGCTTGTCCATAACAAAGGTGGAAATGGTGAAGTTGCCGCCTGCATTGAACCGGCAGCAGATGGTCTCCGGGATGCCGGTGAGCTTTTCGAGATACTCGATGTGGGTGATATCGTCAAGGTTGATGTAGGCGCCGAGCTTGTAGGCGAGCTCGTAGTCCGCAGCGGGGGTCACGTTCGAGGAGAACATGATGTCGCTGCCCTTGAAGCCGCACGCCTCGGAGAGCTGGAGCTCGGTCAGGGACGAGCAGTCCACGCCGCAGCCTTCTTCCTGTAGGATCTTGAGGATGAACGGGTTCGGGGTCGCCTTCACAGCGAAATACTCCCGGTAGCCCTTGTTCCAGGCAAATGCCTTCTGCACGAGGCGGGCGTTCTCACGGATGCCCTTCTCATCATAGATATGGAACGGGGTAGGGTAGGTCTTGGTGATCTCCTCCGCCTGTTCCTTGGTAATAAACGGGATCTTTTCCATAACTTGGTCACTCCTTATTGCTTTTTGGCAGTACAGAGCTGCCACACCTTAAATTATAACATTTTTTTAAAGATTCGTCAATATCCGAGCTTAAAACTTAATAAAATTAACTTCCGGACACCTGTTGAACGGGCATGGCTTTTGGACAGAAGTTGTTGCCATGTGCGAAAAGAAGCTGGTGACAATTGTAAAATTATCATAAACGATGCTGCTGATATGCATTTTTTACCCCATGACCTGCATTTTGTCCATTGTTAAAAAATGGCGTCTGTGATATAATGTATATAAATTCAATGAGATGCAATGTTACGATTGTACATTTTTTACGATAATGAAACGGTCAGCAGCCGGACGAGGTGAAAACGATGACCAAGAAGGATCTCCGGCATCTGAGCCGCAAGGAACTTGTCGATATTGTCTATGAGATGGCGGAACAGAAGGAAAACGGCGAACTGCCCCCGATCAGTGAGATCACGGCAGAGCGTGACCGGCTGAACTACCGGGAACGCTTCCGCAAGGTATTCCTGAGCACGGTCTCGATTTTGATCGTTGTCGCAGCGGCAGCGGTGCTGCTCTCTACGCTGTTCCTGCCAGTCATCCAGGTCTCCGGCGACAGCATGGAGCCAGCGCTCCACGACGGCGATATCCTGCTTCTGCGCAAGACCAAGCACTACACAGCCGGCGAGCTGTGCTGCGTGGCATGGCAGAACAAGCTCCTGCTCAAACGCATCATCGGGCTCCCCGGCGACAGCATCAGCATGGATGCGGACGGGACGGTCTATGTCAACGGTGAGCAGCTCGACGAGCCTTATGTATCGCAGAAAAGTCTCGGCGAATGCGATATTGAGTTTCCCTACCAGGTGCCGGATGGTACCCTCTTTGTCATGGGTGACAGACGTGACACCTCCATCGACAGCCGCAGCACTGTTGTCGGCTGTATCGCCTATGACCAGATGATCGGGCAGGTGCTGTTCCGGATCTGGTCATCCCGGAAAGACTGAGAGGAATGCAGCTTGAATAAAATTCTATCACAAGCCGTCGCTCGGCTCCGGGTCGAGAAAACGAGGCGACGACGGCTGCTGTCTTTTGTGACAGCATTGGCGGTACTGGTCGGCGGGAACGTGTACTGGCTGCTCCGGGGCGTCGGAACAGCGATGACGGATCCCGATGCCGATCCGGCTTACCAGGAGGAGATCCTCACGTCGGATGATCAGACGGTCATCCCGCTCGAGGAACATCCGCCGGACACAGACCCGTGGCTCCCCGATCAGACCGGTATGACCCGGAAGGAGCTGATCGCCCGTCTTGCCGAAGCGCAGTGCGGCGATGCGGAGAGCCTGACAGATTTTGAAACAGACCCCGAGACAGGAGAACGTCACGGCGTCACACAATACGGCACATGGTACAACAACCCCTATGGTGCGTGGAACACGATGTTTGCGTGCTGGTGCCTGTACCATGCGGGTGCGGAGGAGATCCCATGCGGCAGCGGCTGCTGGGCATGGTCTGTCAGCCTTGCGGAAGCGGGACTGCTGCTCCCGGCGGATACGGTGCCGGAACGTGGCGATGTCCTGCTGCTCGACATGGATCTTGACGGAAAGGCAGACCGCTGCGGCATCGTGACAGCCGTCACAGAGGACGAGCTCACCGTTATGGAGGGCGACCTTGCGGATGCCGTCGGCGTGTGCAGCTATCCGGTCGGAGATGAACGGATCCTCGGCTATGCTGCGGCAGAGAACGCTGCGGCAGAGAACGCTGCGGCAGAAGTGACCGCAGAAGCGCTGCCGGAGGAAACGCCCACTGTTGTGACCTTCCATGAAAGCTCCGCATCGGGCATCACGGTCGATGTGACAGCGCCCGAAGAGGCATTCCCGGCGGGCACGTTCATGACCGTCAGCGATGTTTCCCATGAGGAAGCGATGCAGGCGGCGAACGGCGCAGCGCCTGAAACCGAAACGCTCGGCGCAGTCGCCGTGGACATCACGTTCCGGACGTCAGAAGGGGAGGAGACAGAGCCCGCTGCGGATGTGGCGGTGCAGATCACGCTCCCCGATGAGCAGCAGATGCCGGAAGGCGAGCTTGCACTCCTGCATGTGGCGGATGACGGCACGGTCGAGAATGTCGATGCGCAGATCGCCGAGAATATGGTGACATTTACGGCGGAGAGCTTTTCGGTATACATCGTGACATCTACGGGGGAATACACCGAGAATCAGGCAACTGCGATGAACAATGTTCTTCTTAGAAGTCTTCGTGGAGGAACGATCTGGACAAGCGAAGGTGGTGTCACTGTAGAGCCGATACCAGGCTATTTCAATAGCTTGACTAACTCGGCGGATAATCGTTATCCGGTTGAAATTGGCGAAACCATAGAGGTCTCTGTCATTCTTCCCATAGCTGCCGATAATCCTTACAATGCCAGTACCTATGGTTCATTCTGGACTGGAAGCAATGAAGACAACAAGCTGCGAAGGATTACCTATGAAACGCTGACGATTGAAGATGAGAATCACGTCAGAATCAGTAAACAGTATTATGGCTCCGTTACTGGGGACTGCTCGGTTAATTTCAATAATAATTTGAATGGTTCTACTGAAACGATCTATCTTTCCATAAAATCCCCCATCTATGTGCAGACACCCCTTGGTGAGATTGAAAAGGATCGCGTTCATGAATATCTGGATGACGGTATCTGGGATATTGGAGGGGTTGATAATCCGAATGGAGGCGTCTCGGTATTGTGCGACGAAAACGGTAATCCGATGTATGTCAAAAACTGTAATTCCAGCCAAGGCAGATATTACATTCCGGTCAACGGTGAATTCACCCTTGTGACCTATTCCACGGATCGGGATCTGGAATTTACATTGCAAGGCGATTTGATCTCAAAGGTTGCCAATACCAGAACCAGTGCCCCGATCGACATGCCACCAAACAATGCAAACGATTCGAATAGGCCACAAATCTACCGCATATCCCAGCGGTTCAAAGCCGGAGAAACAGGCAGTGGTGTTGCATGGGGCGGCAATATGGTCATTTACGCAGGAAATGAACCGTTCTATGTTCACGTCCATGATATGGACGCAGGAGACAAATTCAATCATTCAGACATTGAGATCTCTGACGGATCTTACTTCTACTTTGAATCCAATGAAACCTTGTCTGATGGCAGTGTAAAAACGACGACTGTCAAGTATTCTGCTTACATTACCGAGGTGGATCACTGCTATCTGTATGATGCAGATGGAAACCGACTGAAAAATCTTTCTGGTGAAACGCTGGAGTATCTCACCGAAGACTACGAAAAGCGTCATGAGCCAGGCGAAACCCAGTTTGAGTACACCTCACAGTATAAATGTAGCAATAATTCACATAAATGGTATGACGTAGAATATGTTCACGGTGCAGAATTCAAGGTGGATGTGCTACTGAAAGCAAACAGTGTAACCGAGATCATCCGGAAGGGTGATGATGAGGTTAGCAACAGTACAACAGCTATTCAGCCCAATAATCCAAATTATCCGGATTTGACATCCACACAGGTTTATAAGTTGGACTATGATGCAGTGATTACTGCCCTGAATAAATGTCCTTCCCACACTGGACTGGATTTCAACGTCAAGGCAGATACCTTTGTAGCGCTGGCACCTGTTCAGGCTCACAAGAACCTGGTGTATGATACTGATCCCAACAGCACCGCTGCACTGCAGGGTGAGGAGTTTGACTTTGAACTACTGACAGCAGTCGAGCAAAAGGCACTGAAAATCGGCGAAAACGACCAGGATACGCAGACCTATACTGTCCAGCCGTTTACCGCGGTTACAAAAGGTGATATTCTGAGAGCCTATGAGCTGATTGACTTTCAGAACTATTATAGCTGGGGCAACGGACTCAGTGTAGCACCTGTTCCTGGACTGCCAAATAACCAGGTGGGTTTCGGTCAGATCATTGATAACTTTGAAATAGGAAGCACATCCGATGATGAACTTTCATTCTATAATACTCTGGATGATTATCTCAATGAGACTAATGCAAGGTTGCCGTACAATAGCAACGCTTTTCTGTGCGAAGCCGGCCACTTCTTCTTCCAGAGGTTCTCGGTTGTAGCTACCGGTAAGAACGATGCCAACGGCAACATTCAGTTCACTGATCAGGTCTTCATGAAACCGGGTGTCTATCATTACTACATCCGGGAAAAGAATTCGGGTAACGATGCAACCTACAATTATGACAATTCACTGAAACCTGTTACGATCACAGTTACCAAGAGCAGCAGCGGTTCATTATCCGCATCTGTTTCTTATGACGGTACAACCAACCCATCCGAATTCACCAATGTTCTGAAAACTTACACCCTCCCCTCCACAGGCGGCAGCGGAACGCTTCCGTACTTCGTGACAGGTGGAACTCTGACGGCGGCGGCTGTGCTGCTGCTGTATAAGCGGCGAAAGGAGGTACATCAGTAGACCTCCCGCCTTCGACCCCAAAAACCACATACAGAAAGGAAAAGAATTATGAAAAAGAAAATGAAAATGCTGGCAGCCATCCTGCTGTCTTCCGTTATGGCAGTATCCGCATCGGTCACCACTCTCGGCACCATGACCGCACAGGCTGCGTCGATCGCAGTTCAAAATGTCGTTGACGGCGAGACCTATACCGCCTACAAGATCCTGAACTACCGCGATAATGGTGGAACCGGCGAAAATCGAGCTGTATCCTACTATCTGTCAGCTGCTGAGTACACTGCCATTGGTTCTGTGCTTGAAACTGCTGGATTTTCCTTCACAGCATCCTCCGATGGATCTGAGTACTTCGTGGACAATGGAGCTTCCCTTGATGCAGAAGCCGTTGCAGAAGCTCTCAGCTCGGCTGACCTTAGCAATGCCCTTGGTACGGCTACGGCTACAGGTGCAAATGGGTCTGCGAATTTTAGCGGTTTGGGTACCGGCTACTACTTCGTGACCTCCAGTGCCGGTTCTCTGTGCGCTCTGCATGAAGACACTGATATTGCCAATGTTGTTGAAAAGAACACCATTCCCACGATCGACAAGACAGAAAAGACTACCGGCGACGAATATGTCGATGGACCTCTGGATGCGAACATTGGCGACACCGTCCACTATCAGATCGTGATCACCGATGGTATCGGCACCAATGCTGAGCTTACCATGACGGATACCATGACCGCCGGTCTTACTTACAATGCCGGTACTCTGAAGATCAACGGCACAGCGGTTGCTGACGATGCGGATACCGATAACTGGAAGGTCACCGTTTCTGGTCGTACGATCACGATCGTGTTCTCCTCCGCTTATATGGCAGCTTTGGATACTGCTGGCACCATCACTGTTACTTATGATGCGACGATCAACAAGGATGCTGTGATTGACAACGCCACCGGAAATGAGAATAAGGTCGAGATGGTTTACTCCGCACAGCACCAGGAAGACACAGTCTATGTTGCAACGTATGACTTCCAGGTGTTTAAGACAGACGGCACTGCCTTCCTTGACGGCGCTGAGTTTAAGCTGTACGATGCAGAGACCGACGGACACCAGATCCTTCTTTCCAAGGATGATACCGGATACTATCTTGATGCTAACGGTAATGCAAGCACCACGATCGACATCAACGCCACTGCTGGCTGCAACGTAAGAGGCCTGGCGCCCGGAACCTATTATCTGGAAGAGGTTGTTGTACCGAATGGCTACAATAAGCTCGACACAAGAGAAGCTGTGACGATCACGACCGGAGCTGCTGCTGCTGTTGAGATCACTGTTGAGAACAGCAAGGGTACCACCCTCCCCACCACCGGCGGCATCGGTACGACCATCTTCTACGTAGTCGGCGGTTCGCTCGTAGGGCTGGCAGTCGTTCTGCTCATCACCAAGAGACGCATGAACGCCAAGGAAAAGTAAGATAACACAAGCATGAGGAGCGGTTCGCCGCTCCTCCGGCGTTTACAGCGCAGGAGGCTCCGATGAAAAAGCACCTTTCCACCATACTGATCATGATATTGCTGCTTGTCGGGCTGTCCGTGCTGCTGTATCCTGCCATCAGCGCCTACATCAATTCCAAGCACGCCTCCCGCGTTGTTGCCAACTATCAGGACACCGTGGACAATGCCGATGAGAAGCGCATTGCGGAGCTGCGGACGGCTGCGGAGGATTACAACCGCAGTCTCATGGCGGATCCGGATGCATTTTTCTTCCCCGACCGGCTCAGCGGCTACCGAAACACGCTCGACATCACCGGCACGGGCATCATGGGGAATATCGCCATCGACCGCATCAAGGTCGAGCTGCCCCTCTACCACGGCACGGATGAAAGCGTTCTACAGGTCGGTGCAGGCCATATCGAAGGCACGAGCCTGCCGGTGGGCGGCGCCGGGACACACTGTGTGCTGTCCGGGCACAGAGGTCTGCCGAGCGCACGGCTGTTCACCGACCTTGACCAGCTCGAAGTCGGCGATACCTTCACGCTCAACGTGCTCGATGAGGTGCTGACCTACCAGATCGACCAGATCAGGATCGTCCTGCCGACGGAATACAGCGACCTGCTGCCCGTCCCCGGCGAGGATCTCTGCACACTCGTCACCTGCACGCCCTACGGCATCAACACCCACCGCCTGCTCGTCCGGGGCAAACGCATCGAGACGGTGCAGCAGAAACCGGGTATCCGTGTGCAGAACGAGGCGTTCCAGATCGATCCGCTGATCGTCACGCCGATCGCATCCGTTCCGATGTTGCTCGTGGTGCTGATCGCAGCGGGCTTCCGACCGCCCCGCAGGAAGAAGCATGACGACGAAAAATAAACAAACAGACCGGCACCCTCCTGCGAGGATGCCGGTCTTTCGTCTGTTTGATTGTCAGGAGATGCTCAGATGCAGGATCTCCTTGATCTCGTTGATGCGGTCGGTATAGCAGGTCACGAGCTCGCCGTGCTTTTCGTGGATGACAGCAGCGTCACAGTTCTTCGCAGCCTCCTCCATCGACCGCGCGAGTGCGAACACATTGTCGGCGCCGACGGTCTTGGAGATGCTTTTCAGTGCATGGACGAGTGTCTGATACTGCTTCCAGTCCGATGCTTCCAGCGCAGCTTCGAGCTCCTGCAAGCGCTTGGGGGCGCAGACGGCATAGTCCGTCAGCATCTCGATATAGAATCCGGGATCGCCGGCGCAGTACATCAGTCCGGCATCCACGGAGAATCCTGCTTCCCGCAGCGCATCGAGCGCTTCCGTGGTGTCCTCTGGCTCGTCATCGGAGGGCTTTTCCGGGGCGAACTCCATCACTTCTTCATCCGGATAAAACTCCATGATCTCCTCATCCACAGGCGAAGGTTCCGGCTCTGCGGCTTCCGCCGGCAGATGCTCCGACAGCTTCTCTTCCAGCTCTTCGAGGCTGATCGGCTTGGACAGATAGTCCGTGAAGCCCGCTGCCAGGTACTTTTCTCGGGCGCCGATCACGGCGTTTGCAGTCAGTGCGATGACGGCAGTATCCGCCGGGATAAGGTGCTCCTCTTTCAGCTTCCGGAACGTCTCGATGCCGTCCATTTTGGGCATCATATGGTCGAGGAACACGATGCTGTAGCGCTTGCTGCGCATCATTTCGATGGCCTCGGCACCGGAAGCGGCAAGATCCGGCTTGATGCCGAAAAGCTTGAGCAGGTTCTTTGCCACCTTGAGGTTCATCTCGTTGTCATCCGTCACAAGGATCTTTGCAGACGGGAAGCGGGGATAGATCTTCTCGCTCCGCTCGTTGGGGGCTTCACGGCGTTCAAGGGCAGTGCCGATCGGTGCCGGGTCTGCGATCTGCTGGCGGACACTGAAGGAGAATGCCGAGCCTTCGCCGTAGACGCTCTCCACATGCAGCTCGCTGTCCATGAGTTCGAGCAGCCGGGTGACGATCGCCATGCCGAGCCCGGTGCCTTCGATATGGCGGTTCCGTAGCTCATCGAGGCGGGAGAACGACATGAACAGCTTGTCCATATCCTCTTCCCGGATGCCGATGCCTGTATCCTTCACGCAGACCGTGAGCAACAGGTCGTTTTCGGTGCGCTCCCTGCAGCCGATGTCGAGCGTGACGGTGCCCTGATCGGTATACTTCACCGCATTGGTGAGCAGGTTCACGATGACCTGTGCCAGACGCACATCATCGCCGATGAGCATACACGGGAGCTCCGGATCGGCGTTGACCGTGAAGGTCAGCCCCTTTGTTCTGGCACGCTCCGAGACGGAGTTGATGAGGCTGTTGATCATCGAAACGGTATCATATTTTGCCGGGATGATCTCCATCTTGCCGTCCTCGATCTTGGAGAAGTCGAGGATGCTGTTGATGAGCGAGAGCAGCGTCTTGCCGGCGGTGCGGATGTTGCGTGAATATTCCAGGATCCGATCGTCCCTCGATTCCCGCAGGATCATCTCGTTCATGCCGAGCACGGCGTTGATGGGCGTCCGGATCTCGTGCGACATCTGCGCCAGGAACTCGCCCTTTGCCTTGTTGGAGGCGTCGGCGGTGGATTTTTCGAGCTTGAGGATCTCCGCCTCATACTCCTTCTGCCGTTCGCTGGTGCGGAGCGCTTCTGCCACGCTGCGGCTCTTCTGCTCCTTGCGGTAGGCATAGGCATAGAACAGGGCGAGCAGCAAGAATACGATCGTATTGGCAGCGATGTTGACCGCCAGCTGTACATAGACATCCTTGAACAGCTCGTCATTCCCGACAGCGATGACCAGATACCACTGATCCATGAGCGTGTCGGTAAAGATCGTGCTTTTCTCGCCGTTCAGAGTGGATTCAAAGCGTTTCCCGTTCTGTGCGCCGAGTCTGTCCATCAGCTCTGAACCGCCGTCCGTGTCACGGATATTCGTGCCGTTGAGGGAGATATCCGGGTGGGCGATGACCGTGCCGTCCTGGTCGAGGATGAAGCCGTAGCCCTTGCCCTTGATGGAGGTCTCGGAGATGATCTCCTGCACACGGGTCGTGATGATGTCGATCGCAACGACATTCTGGCTGTCAGACAGCTTTTTGCAGACGGAGATGACCATGCTCCCGGTCTGCGCATCGACATAGGGCGGGACGATCACGATGCCCTTGTCGGAATTGACAGCAATCTGGTACCAGTCACGCTGCGTCGGGTCATAGTCCTCCGGCGGCTCCCAGCCGAGACCGTCGAGGTATTCACCGGAGATATAGCCGTAAAGTCCGGTATAGTTCTCGTCGAACTGGCTCTTGTGGTTGACGGTCTCCACCATGAGATATTCGAGGATCTCGTCATTGGGGATGCCGCTCTTCACCATGAAATCGACCGAATCGGCAGTGACCCACAGAACGCTCTTGGTCGTGCCGAGGTAGTTGTCGATGGTGGCAGAGATGCCGGAGAGCTTGTCCTCGCCGACTTCATAGATGTTGGTGACGGCGACCCGGTAGAACAGCGTGGAGGTGTAGAACACCATCAGCACCATCAGCATGAACGTGATCGCCAGCGGAAGTGTCAGCGTCAGTTTGTTTTTCTTCATTGCAGCATACCTTTCGTCAAAAAGGATAGATGTCCTGTGAAATAGAGCATTTGCTCTGCTATTACTCATTATAGCACAGAATCTGCACTTTTTCAAGAGAATGTTATAATAATACCAGGGCAACAGCATTTACCCTTCTCTTCGCCAAAGGCGAAGAGAAAAAGGGGGTAGCGGGGCGCAGCCCCGCCTGAAATCCTCCCCCGCTTGCGGGGGAGGTGCCGCCGAACGGCGGCGGAGGGGGCGGCTGTCGAGAGATCTGTCCTGAAAAATGCACTTTAGCAGAGTAAATGCTGTTACCGTGATAATAATACAGTGCATTGTCAAAAAGCCATAGCATCCCTGTGGGGGAGTGCTATGGCTTTTACATTCCTTTGGAGCTACCGTACATGATAATAGAACGAATCCGCCGCTTCTCTGTCCCTGCCGGTGAAAATGCGTCTGGTGAGCTTGCGGTTCCTGATGAGATACCAGTCGCCGAACTCGTCGAATTTCCGGCTGGATGTCAGGATATAGGCATGTTTCAGCGTGCCGAACTGCTTCCCGCATTCCTGTCCGTAGCGGTGCAGTCTGACGGCGAAATCCATATCCTCGAGGCTCACAAGGTCCTCGTCAAAGCCGCCGACCGCCTCGAAGGTCTTCTTGTAGCACCAGAACATCCCGCCGGACAGCGCTGCCCCGGCTTTCACCATGATGGGGAGGAGATTGACAGCCACATAGAGCCCGGAGCAGAGGATCCCGAGGGATACCCGGTCAAATTCCGAGCGTGTGCCGCCGCCGATATAGCGCCCGCTTTTCAGCATGTCACGGATCTCCGTGAGGGAGTCGTTGGACATCATGCTGTCAGCGTCGATCGTGACGATGATGTCGCCCTGTGCCGCCCGGACACCCGTGTTCCGGATGGCAGCGATGCATTTTTCATCGTTGACAAGGACCTTTGCGCCGAGCTTTCGGGCGATCGGCACCGTTCTGTCCGTGCAGCGGTTGGCGACCACGATGATCTCCACCGTGTCCGGCTTCACCCGCTTTGCAGCAGCGAGCACGGAGCGGATGCATTTGCCGATGTAGTGTTCCTCATTGTGTGCAGGGATGATGACGGAAAAATGATTGGTCATATGGGTTCTCCTATTCCGGCTGTGCTGCCTTCATATCCGCTTTCTTCTGATACATGGCATCGTCAGCACGTTCAAATACATCCTGCATATGCAGATCGGAGCCGGTTTCAAATACGGAAACGCCCGCTGCCACGGTCACAAGCCCCTTGCTGCGGTTCTCCTCCTGCTGCGCATTGAGCGCAGCCATCAGCGCCTCCCGGTTGGCGTAGTCGCTGCCTTTGAGGAGCACGACAAATTCATCGCCGCCGATCCGGTAGACAGGGGAATGCTTGAAGGTATCGCAGATGATCTTGCAGGCGCTCTTGATGAAGGCATCGCCGGCGCTGTGTCCCTGCGTATCGTTGACCTTTTTCAGACCGTTCACATCGCAGACCACGACCGCAAACGGCGGTGCCTGCTGCTTGCTGATGAGATCGTCCATCTCCGTCTCCGCCTGTACATAGGCGTGCTTGTTCCGGATGCCGGTGAGCGCATCCTGCTGCGCCATTGCCATCGCACTGCCGAGCGCCTCCTGATAGGCGATCTCACGGCGCTTGGCGGCATCCACATTGGCAACGGCGATGTAGACATGGTTCGAGTCGTCACTCGGACGGATGGCGAACAGCGTGACATACTGCGGCTCACCGTCGAGGATCAGGCGGTAGTTCAGCGCCGTGGAACCAGTTTCCTGCATGGAGCTCAGGAGCTGTTCACGTTCCATTTCCTGTGCCATCATGGGATAGTCGTCCGGATAGATGTCCCGCTTCATATTCTTCCGGCACTCGCCGAAGAAGTCATGCCCCTTGGCGCCGATCTCAAGACGGGCATATTTTTCGCTGCGGGCGTATTCCCTGTACTCACCCGTTTCGATATTGACCTGATAGATGACCTCGTAGCGCTGTGCGAGCACCTTGGAGATCTCGTTGAACATGGCGCTTTTTGCCGCCTGTTCCTGCTCCCGGCAGACCTGTGCATGGACGTTCCGGACACCGATCACGACATGATCCTGCTCGTTTTGCAGCCGGAATGCGACCAGATACATATACTGCATCTGACCGTCCACAAGCTGCCGGAACTTGAACGAAAAGGAACTGACTTCACTGAGCTGCCGGAGCATCGCTTCCTTGGTGAGCGCATCGCAGACCCGCTTGATGTCGTCAGGATGGATGACCTTCCGTGCCCTGACCGGGAGCAGCTCGAAGAAGTCCTCACCGTCGGTGCGCAGGCTGTTGTGCATCAGCTCGGCATTGCAGCCGTAGACCTTGTAGCCGCCTGTGTGGATGTTGATATGATAGATCACCTCATAGAGACTCGCCAGCGAGCCGGCGATCTCGGAATAGGTGCGGCTCTCCGCCTCTGCGGCAAGCTCCTTCCGGGTCTGCTCGTCCACGTTCTTGACGCCGACCATGATGAATTTGCCGTCGGTGTTGGAATCTGTGACGGCTTTCAGCGCATAGTACCTCGGCACGCCGTCGAGGATCAGCCGGTAGCGCACGGTAAAGGACTTCTCCGTGCGGAGCTTTTCAAGCATCCTGGGCTTTTCAGCGCTGCCACAAAATGCGCCTGATCGTCCGGATGGACGAGGAGCCGGGCATTGACGGGCGTATCGGCATAGAAATCCTTGCCGGAGGAGCACTCTGTCAGTTCCTGGGCATCGGAACCAACGGCATATTCGATATAGCTGTCATCAGCGGTATTGATGACATAGACGCTCTCGTAGTCGTTCGCCAAGGCAATGGCAAGCCTTGCCAGCGTCATGGAGCGCTGCTGCATTTTCTCATCCTGTGTGTTCCGATCCATCCTGTTCCCTCCGTTCCTGTAGTCATGACAGAATGTGACATATATATTATCATTATAACATATTTTTACATAGAATGCAATATCAAATGGTGATTATTTTACAAAATACATGGAGAAAATTTACCGGACTGCAAAATGACGCTGCATGGGAAAAACGTACAACAGAGCGGATGTTATAACAATGTGACAAGAATTTGTACTGTCCAATTTCGTGAAATGTATCATAATTCGATAAAAATGTTCGGATATTTAAGTCATAACATCCACCATATCTTCACTTTGTGGGTTGCATTTGTCACTATATTCTTGTATAATTTATGAAGAAAATGAAAATTGCGTGAATTAGCAGAACGGACAACCATGATTCACGGGGAATATTTCGGAGAAAAGTTATGACAAATGCTTTTGACGATGGGAGGATTACCGTATGAAAATGAAGATAGCCAAGAAGATGACGGCGGGTCTGCTTGCGGCAGCAATGCTGACAGGCGCTGCGTCTCTGCCGGCGGATACCTTCGGTTCGCTGTTTGCGGCACCGATGGAAGCAGCGGCAGCCGAGACGACGATCGTCAACCCGCTCATCTATGCGGATGTACCTGATCCGGACATCATCCGTGTGGACGACACCTATTATATGGTCAGCACGACCATGTTCTTCGCACCGGGCGCACCGATCATGAAGTCCAAGGATCTGGTCTCCTGGGAGATCTGCAACTATGTCTATGACACCTATGCAGACGGCGATGTGCAGAACCTGGCGAACGGCAAGCATGACTATGCACATGGTCAGTGGGCGACCAGCCTGCGCTACAAGGATGGCGTGTTCTATGCGTTCTTCGGCAGCTACGGCTCCGGTAAGTCCTATATCTACAAGACGACCGACATCGAGAACGGCACCTGGACGAGAAGCGAACTCAACGGCATGTACCACGACGCTTCCATGCTGCTCGACGATGACGGCAGAAACTACCTCGTATACGGCGGCGGCGGTGAGATCAAGATCAAGGAGCTCAACGCTGAGATGACCGGCTTCAAGAACGGCGGTCTGGACAAGACCCTGTTCAAGACGGGTCTCGATAACCTCGCCGGCGAGGGCTCGCATGTACAGAAGATCGGCGCATACTATTATGTATTCGTCATCGCATGGCCGAGCAACCATCCGAGAATTGAGCTCTGCTACCGCAGCAAGGAGATCGGCGGCAATTATGAGGGCAAGACCGTCCTCGAATCCGGCCTCGGCTCCTACGGCGCAGGCGTTGCACAGGGCGGTATCGTGGATACCCCGGACGGTGAGTGGTACGGCCTCCTGTTCCAGGATCACGGCTCTGTCGGCAGAATCCCGGTACTCGTTCCGGTGAACTGGCAGGACAACTGGCCGATGATGGGCGTCAACGGCAAGGCACCGACGACCCTCACCTTCGATACGGATTACACCGGCGCAGTCCTCGCCAAAAGCGACGATTTCAGCTACGGCTCCAATGATGACCTGCAACTGGAGTGGCAGTGGAACCACAATCCCGACAACAAGGCATGGTCTGTGACCGAGCGTGACGGTTATCTGCGTCTGCACAATGAGCATATCGCAAGCAACATCATGTTCGCCCGCAATACGCTGACGATGCGCACCGAGGGTCCGTCCTGCGCATCCGCCATCAAGCTCGAGACCACAGGCATGAAGCCCGGTGACTATGCCGGTCTGTCCGCCTTCCAGTTCAACTACGGCAACGTGGGTGTCAGAGTGGACGACAACGGCGGCAAGTACATCTATATGTCCAAGAACGGCGGCTACGGCAACAATGCTCAGGTGACCGACAGCAAGGATCAGATCATCGAGCAGGTACCGCTCAGCGGCGATGTTGCGTATCTCAAGGAAGAATTTACCTTTGCGACCGTTGACGGCAACAACAATGTATCCAACAACATCGACAAGGTGAGCTTCTTCTATTCCACCGACGGCGACAACTGGACAAAGATCGGCGATACCATCGGTATGACCTATGATCTGAAGCTGTTCACCGGCTACCGCAGCGCGATCTACAGCTATCCGACCAAGAGCACCGGCGGCTATGCAGATATCGACTACTTCGATTATACCCGTTCCGATTACAATGCCCCGCAGGCGACTGTACCGACAGTGCCGCTGCCGGAGGGCTACATCTTCGAGGATACCTTCGAGAGCGGTCAGAACGGCTGGAGCGGTAGGGGTTCCGCTTCCGTCGCAGGCACGACCTCCAAGGCATTCGAGGGCAGCAAGTCCATCTATGTCACCGGTCGTGAAGCAGCCTGGAACGGCGCTTCCAAGAAGCTCAGCAGCAAGTTCAAGGCGGGTGAGACCTACAGCTTCAGCTCCAACGTGATGTTCACCGAGGGCGACGAGACGGATACCTTCTACATGAAGCTACAGTACACCGGTGCCGACAATGAGACCTACTACGACAGCATCGCAGAGGGGACTGCGAACAAGGGTCAGTGGGTACAGCTTGCGAACACCAATTACGAGATCCCGGCAGGCGCCACCAATCTGGTGATCTATGTAGAAACTGCCGAGAGCAAGAACAATTTCTATGTGGATGACGTTGTCGGCGCAGCTGCCGGCACGGAGATCCAGGGCGCCGAGAAGCCCATGACGCTGGCGATCGGCGATGTGAACTTTGACGGCGTGATCGACATCTTCGACCTTGGTCTTGCCAAGGCTGGTCTGATCAACGGCTTCAAGGACAAGGCAGCCGAGAAGGATGCCGATGTAGACCAGAGCGGTGAGGTAGATGCACTGGATATCGTGTATCTCTGCCAGTTCATCCACGGTCTGATCGACAAGTTCCCGGTGGCTGAAAAGCCGGAGCCGCCCAAGAGCAATTACGAATATCCTTCCAACATCACCTATCATGAGTCTCCGGCTGGCAAGGACTACACCAAGGCAGCATCCCAGTCCGGCAAAGTGACCCGTGAGTACTACGACATCGGCGGTGATACCAACACCTGCCTCGTTTACACACCTCCGGGATATGATCCTTCCAAAAAGTACAATATCCTGTACCTGATGCACGGCGGCGGTGAGAAGGAAACGACCATCATCGAGGAGTTCATGATGAACAACATCCTCGACAACATGATCGTCAACGGCGAGCTTGAGCCGATCATCATGGTCTGCCCGAACTTCAACAAGTGCTCCGCACAGACCTTCTACAAGGAGTGGCGTTCCTACCTGATCCCGTACATCGAGACCAGATATTCCACCTACGCTGAGGGCGATGTTTCCGAGGCGAACCTGAAGGCGACCAGATACCACAGAGCCTACGGCGGCTTCTCGATGGGCGCTGCTTCCACATGGGCAGGCATCGTTCACGGCTGCATGGAGATCTGTGCCTACTGGATGCCGCTTTCCGGCGACAACTGGGAAGCAAATGGTGCATTCAATAAGTCTCAGTCCGTTGCAGATGAGATCGACCGCATCGGTCTGAAGGACAACGAGTTCTTCATCATCGCAGCGACCGGCGACGACGATCTGGCATATCCGAACATGAAGCCGCAGTATGAGGAGATGTATAAGAACAGCAAGTTCAAATGGGGTACGGATCTCTCTCAGTGCAACAGCTTCTTCCTCGTAGCACCTGGCAAGACACACTGGTGGGGCTATGTCAGATGGTACATCATGGACACCCTCCCGATCTTCTTCCATGAGGGCTAAGCCTTAATGATTCAAGTTTTCCTTTCAAAATGATATAGTTGGGTATAAAGGACCGGCAGCATCAGGCTGCCGGTCTTTGTTTATGGCAGGGGATACACGGAAATCATTTGTAAAAAGCGGGTTTAAGGGGGCGGCTGTCGAGGGACTTGCCTCATAAAATGCACTTTAGCGGACTAAATGCGTTTCGTGGCTTGCAGCAGGTGAGTGCTTGACAAATCCGGCAAAATCGCTTACAATAGGATAAGAAACAGAAAGAGGGTATGCATTTTGTCTGTATTTGACAAGCTCCGGCATAAAAGTGCGGAGCGTTTCTACCATGCCCGTGGCTGGGCGATGCGCTGGTCGATCCATACCTTGCTGCAATTCCGCCTGCTGCTGCGGTGGGTGGTGTTTTCGCTGATATTGGGCTGTGTGCTGGGCGTGGTCGGTGCGGCATTCGTGTGGTGCATCAGCTTCGGCACAGAGATCCGGGAGGCGCATCAGTGGTGCTATCTGCTGCTGCCGGTGGGCGGTCTGCTGATCGTCTTCCTCTATCGTGTGACGCATGACAAGCACGACAAGGGCACGAACATGATCCTTGCCTCGCTTCGTTCCGAGGCGCAGCTCCCCGTGCAGATGGCGCCGCTCATCTTCATCTCCACGATCCTGACGCATTTTGTCGGCGGCAGCGCCGGACGTGAGGGCGCCGCCCTACAGCTTGGCGGCAGTTTAGGCGATCTGTTCGGCAAGGCACTCCAGCTCCGGGAGAAGGATAAGCGCATCCTCATCCATGCTGGCATGAGTGCGGCGTTCTCGTCCATCTTCCGGACACCGATCGCCGCTGCCATCTTTGCGATGGAGGTCGGCTGTGTCGGCACGATGCAGTATGCGGCGCTCGTGCCCTGCGTCATCGCCTCGCTGACGGCGAGCTTTGTGGCAGAGAAGCTCGGTTATCCGCTGGCGCATTTCGATGTGGTCGAGATCCCGGCGCTCACACCGGGGACGGCGGCAAAGATCCTGCTGCTCGGCATATTCTGTGCGGCGCTGAGCATTTTGTTCTGCGTGGTGCTTCACCGGACGGAGCACGGCATGAAAAAGCTCCTGCCTAACCCGTATCTGCGCATTGCTGCGGCAGGCACGGCGCTGATCTTGCTCGGCGTGCTGCTGCATACAGAAAACTACTACGGCATCGGTGACGATGTCATCCACAACGCCATCGGCGGGCAGGCGGTCTGGTATGCCTTCCTGTTCAAGATGGTATTCACGGCGATCACGCTCGGCGGCGGCTACAAGGGCGGCGAGATCGTGCCGAGCTTCTTTGTCGGTGCGACGTTCGGCTGTGTGTTCGGGCATGTTGCCGGCATTTCGCCGTCGCTCTGCGCAGCGGTCGGCATGGTCGCACTGTTCTGCGGTGTGACGAACTGCCCGCTGGCGTCGCTCTTCATCTCGGCGGAACTGTTCGGGATGCAGTGCGTGCCGTACTGCCTGCTCGTGGTGGCGGTGAGCTACCTGCTGTCGGGCTATTACGGGCTTTATAAGGAGCAGCGCTTCTATTATTCCAAATTCTCGGATGAGCACATCCATCATAAGACAAGGGGCTAAACCCGGGTGCAAGGGGGCTGAACACACATGTCCACACGGGGCGTTATTTTTGACATGGACGGGCTGATGCTCGACACCGAAAAGCTGCTGGCGAGATTCTGGATGCAGGCGGCGCATGAAGCGGGCTTCCCGATGACGTTCGAGCAGGTGCTCGGCATCCGGAGCTTGGCGGCGGTCTATGCAAAACCGCATCTGCAAGGCATCTTCGGTGAAGGCTTTGCATATGAAAAAATACGTGCAAGGCGCCGTGAGCTGACGGCGGAATACATCGCCGAGCATGGGCTGGAGAAAAAGCCCGGGCTCGACGAACTGCTTGCCTATCTGAAACAGACCGGACGGCGCATCGCTGTGGCAACGGCGACCGACCGGGAGCGCACGGAGGATTTCCTCGGCAGGATCGGCGTGCTCGACTACTTCGACACCTTCGTCTGCGGCGATATGGTCAGGCTCGGCAAGCCCGATCCGGAGATCTATCTGACGGCTTGCAGCGTATTGCAGCTGGCGCCGGCGGACTGCATGGCGCTCGAGGATTCCCCGAACGGCATCCGGTCGGCACATGCGGCAGGGTGCAGGGCGGTCATGATCCCCGACCTCTCACAGCCGGACGAGACATTGCAGCCGCTGCTGTATGCCTGTGTGCCGTCGCTGAACGAGGTCATCACACTTCTGGAGGGAGAAACAGACTATGGCAAAACCGAATGATTTCGACATCCCAAGACTCTACTACTTCATCAGCAAGAACATCTTCACCGGCAGCCGGAAGGATCTGAACTTCCGCATCGTGCCGGAGGAGGACGAGCTGCGGGTGACGATCTGGCACGGCTTCATCTGCTCGGAGCTGACCGAACCGGAGGCATCCGCTGCCTTCCCGCTGTCCAACGAGGGACACGAACAGATGCTGCAATGGCTCGCCGAACAGTACGAAGCCAAGCCGGCTGAAAAAACAGAACAAACGGAGGAACACGCATGACAGCAAGAATTTTGCTCGCCCTGGCGCTCTTGCCGGCGATCGTCCTGATGATGTACATCCGGCGTCTGGACAAGATCGAACAGGAGCCGAAGGCGCTGATCGGCAAGCTGCTGCTCTTCGGCGCACTGACAACGATCAGTGCCATGATCCTTGAGCGGCTCGGCACGATCGCTTTAGACACCTTCGTTCCGGAGGACACGCTGCCCTATCTTGTGATAGATAACTTCCTCATCGTGGCGCTTGCCGAGGAGATGGGAAAGTTCGTCGTCCTGAAGCTATGCACATGGCGCAACCCGAACTTCAACTATACCTATGATGCGGTGGTCTACGCCGTGGCGGCATCGCTCGGATTTGCGGCGCTCGAGAACATCCTGTATGTCTTCCTGCTCGGCGGCGTCCCGACAGCGATCATGCGGGCGATCACGGCAGTGCCGGGACACTGCATCTTCGGCATCTTCATGGGCTATTTCTACGGACTTGCCAAAAAGGCGGAGTTCTGGGGCTATACCGGCAAGAAGAACCGGAACCTGTTCCTTGCCTGTGCAGCGCCGATCTTGGTACACGGTTTCTATGACTTCACGCTCACGGTCGGCACATGGGGTGCATTGCTCCTGTTCCTCGTGTTCTATCTGACGTGCCTCGTGGTCGCCTTCATCCGGATCCGGAAGATGGCAGGGGAGGACATCCCGATCGGCTTCTATCCGGAAGCCAAGGAGGAAGCGGCGGATCCTTATGCGAGCTACAAGTCCACGCCGCCGCCCGGCGCATCGCTGCCGGTATTCCGCCCGCAGCCCCCGCAGCCGAACCGACAGGCGCCCTACCAGCAGCCTTCCTATCAGCAGAATCCCTACCAGCAGTCCTCTTACCCGCCCCCGGCGTATACGCCGCCGGTGCAGAAGCGCACGGTCTATGTGCCGCCGAAGGTATCAGACGAGCCTTCGCCCTATGCACAGCCGGTCTATCCGCATTCCTTTTACACGCCGCCCGAACAGTCCTCCTACCCGCCGCCCCCGGCACAGGGACCTGCGGTGCCCTATGAGGAGAACAGCGCAGAGCCGCCCGTGGGCTATTATCCGGAGGGAACGGAGATGCCGTCCATTGATCCGGAGGAGATGAACAAGCCGCCGCTCTCGTAAGAGCTGTCTGACCGATGTAATTGTATCCATAGCTTACCAAAAAGCGCATCACTGGAAAGTTTATGAACTTTTCCGGTGATGCGCTTTATCGTTTTCGGAGCCGTCCGGAAAAAGCTCACGCAGCTGCGTGGTTTCGGAGGCAGCACAGGTGGATTATCTCTGATATGGTTGCCATACTTCACAGAAAGTTCACAAATGTTTTACAGAATCTTTTGCAAATCCGGCATTTTTTTGTGTTTTTTGTAACACTGTTGTAACACTCCATATGATATAATTTACCTATCAAAATCATTACCGCATCGTGGTAATGAAACAAGGTGAAAATCGAGTGATATTTTGATCAAGGAGGAATTGAGTATGAAAAAGCTGAACGTCATTAAGAGAACACTGGCTGGTATTCTTGCAATACTCACTGTAGCGGCAACGACACTGCCTGCAAACGTAGGGATCAGGAGCTTTGTGACAGGAGACACTGAGATCGTCGCAGAGGCTGTCAGCAACGTGAAGGAGTGCAGCATGTATGCATCGCTGTCTGTCTCCAATGTTTCCGGTACGGGCGGTGCACAGAGTGGTGAGGACTGCTCGGGTCTGTTCGACAACAGCGACCAGACCAAATGGTGCGTAAACTGGATCACAGGTACGACAGACGGCAATTATATCACCAATGCCAAGAAAGACGGAAATGCGATCTATTTCACGTTCACTGCGGGCACTACAGCCGTTACCCCGACCGCCTATTCCATCACCACCGGACAGGACACGGATACCTGGCAGAACAGAAGCCCGGTATCGTGGCATATCGACGGCTCCAACGACGGCAGCACCTGGACGACACTGACAACGGTGCATCGTGATAACCAGCTCTCGCAGAACTCCAACAATCATACTGTTGAATATCCGATCAATAACTCCGGAGCCTATAAGTATTTCCGCTTCACGATCGATGAGATCCTGGCGAATGCGAGCGATGATGCAGTACAGTTCGTTGATTTCAAGATGAAGATCAAGCATGTGGATCAGGAGCACGACGCTTCCGGCACCAAGACCTGGGACTGGAATTCTCCGTCTTCGACCAAGGTCGGCTTCACCTGCGGTAACTGCAAGGAGTCAGTCTCGCTCGGTCCGGACAGCATCACACCGGCAGCAGACGGTAAAACTGCGACTGCGACTGTAAAGATTAACAATGTGACCTATACCAACACGGTAGATCTGTATGATCTCCATCTCCCGGACAGCAGCGTGACTGCAAAGCAGTCCAGTGATACTGTTACCAACAAGATCGTCAAGAACAAGCAGATCGTTGTGACGAGCAGCATCCCGGTCGTTTTCTATAACAGCAGCGGTACGGAGCTCTCCAGTTCGGTGAGCGGTAACAACTATACGTTAAGCGCTTCTAATGTGACCGGTGAGATCTTTGTGAAATACAAGGGCTCTCCCACGATCGTAGTGGATGATGGTTCGTATGTCTATGACGGTACCGCCAAGGAGCCGACAATCAAGGTCTATGCTGACCCTGCAAAGGCAAAGCTCATCCCGACTTCTGAATACACAGTAAGCTATTCCAACAATATCAATGCCGGCAGCGGTACTGTGACCGTCAAGGACGTCAGCGGCGGTTCCTACACGATCACGACGACCAGCGTCAACTTTACGATCTCCAAGAAGCCGGTCGAGATCGCATGGGGCAATACCTCCTTCACTTATGATAAAACAGAGCATTGTCCGACAGCGACCGTGACCGGATTTATTGCAGCAGACGGTTCTCCCTACTCGATCACAGGCGGAAAGATCAATGCAAGTGCTACTGCATATACTGCAACGGCGACTTTGACCAACAATAACTATTGCTTCAAGGGCACCAACAACAGCTCCACGACCACGTCGTTCACCATCGCACCGAAGGTAGTCGGTCTCGACTGGACAAATACGAACCTGACCTATTCCGGCAGCACACAGCATCCGGATGCGACCGCAACGGGTACGATCAGCGGAGATGTCTGCGTTGTAAATATTTCCGGCGGACAGACCAACGTCGGCTCTTACACCGCAACTGCAGCTTCCCTGAGCAACCCGAACTACAAGCTCCCGGCGAACACCACCACGAGTTACAAGATCAACCCGAAGGTCATCGGTATCAACTGGAGCAACACCGCTTTCACGTATGACACCAAGGCGCACAAGCCGACAGCGACCGCAACCGGTCTCTGCGGAAGCGATTCCTGCGTGATCACCGTATCCGGCGAGCAGACGAACGCCGGTACCTACACGGCAACGGCAACGGCTGTGAGCAACAACAACTACACGCTCCCGGATGCAGCATTCACATCGACCGAATTTAAGATCAATCCGTTTGTAGTAGGTCTTTCTTGGAGCAATCTCCAGTTCACTTACGACAAGACGAGCCATCTCCCGACTGCAACTGCGACCAACGTCTACAGCGGCGACACCTGCAACGTAACAGTCAGCGGCGCAGCGACCAACGCAGGTCTCCACACTGCAACGGCAGCTTCGCTCTCCAATGCGAACTATGCACTGCCCGATGATGTGACAGAGGATTACTATATCGCACCGAAGACCGTAGAGCTGGCATGGGGCACTACAACATTCACCTATAACGGTTTAGCTCAGGTTCCGGCAGCGTATGTGACGAATCTGTGCCAGGGTGACAACTGTCTGGTACTCGTTGACGGCGCAAAGACTGACTTCGGTACCTACACTGCAACTGCAGCCGGTCTGACCAACGCCAACTACACACTTCCGCAAGAGCAGTACTGCACCAAGAGCTTCTCCATCCAGAAGAGACAGGTCGGCGTGACATGGGGCATCTCCAACTTCAACTATGACGGCGAGTTCAAGTGTCCGGAGGCTACCCTGTCCAATCTGGTCGGCACCGATGACTGCACACCGGTCGTTTCCGGTGCACAGATAGACGCCGGCAACTACACCGCAAGTGTAGCGCTGACAGGTTCCATGGCGAAGAACTACGAGCTCAACGGCGACACCACCAAGGCATTCAGCGTTTATGCAAAGCTCGATCTGGACGAAGCACTGACACACATCACATCGGTTGAATATGGCGGCGGCGAGCTCGACCTGACCTCTCCGGTACACTACATCAAGGTCGGCGAGCCTGTCAAGATCACCACGACCGGCAAGCTGGCATTTGAGGAACTGACCGATGACGTTCTGACCCAGTCCAAGAACAAGTCGAACTGGTTCTACAACTTCACGATCCCGACCGCAACGAACGTTGTACAGCCGGGTCATGTATATGACTACAGAGTACGGACCAATCCGGACGATAACACCGAGCTCCTCGGTCAGGACCGCAACGACGTTACCGCCGTTGAGGGCGTTGTAGCCAAGCTCACAGTGGCAGATGTTCCGTATCTGGCAGATCTGGATATCGATGTTCTCCCGCAGAACAACGCATTCCTGACGATCGACAACACTAACGTAGTTTATCGTTATTCCCCGATCACAAACGGCGTTGCACTGGTAAATGAGATGCCGTTCTACGTAGGTGAGTACAAAGTAGTAGCCGGTGTAGGCGTCAACGGCGCAAGCTATGACCTGAGAGACAACTTCGAGATCGTTCCCAGAGCTTACGCAGAAAACACCGCAGAGATCACAGCAGCGCTGGCACAGTCTAAATATAACTATTCCGGAAATGACATCACACCGGTCGTTATCGTGACCGACAGCAACGACAAGCTGAATGAAGATACCCTTGTAGAGGGCGTGGACTACGATCTGAGCGGCGACCTGACCAAGCAGGATGCTGGCAATTACACGATCCATGTGACCTTCAAGGGCAACTACTCCGGCGAGACGGATCTTGCATGGAGCATCACTGCCCAGAAGCTCCAGACGATCGAA
>JAIKWY010000077.1 GCA_024684395.1 Oscillospiraceae bacterium | reverse complement strand
GTTGCAGGAGTAGTATATGGTGAAGTCAGGGACGGGAGGTCATCTATAGTTTTCAGATTTTGATTATTGACTTTAAATCACTCTAAAATGGCGATATTACGCAGAAAAATGGCTCGTCATTCGTTTCGTGTTTATGACAATCGCCTGGTTCACGATGAACCGCGAGGTCGAAAACTCCGGCGTTCAGCTCAGATCCAACGAGCTGCCGTTTGAGGTCGCCGTGACCGAGCCCTACACGAACCCGCTCGATTACAGCACGCTCCTCAGCACCCGGCTCTCCTACGACACCACCGCCCACGAGACCGGCGGGAACGTGGATTCGATCAAGTGCCTCATGGTCGATGAGACCGAGGATGTCAACAATCCGAACCGTGGTTTACAGCCGGGATCACACGGCACGCTGTCGTTCCGGATCATCCCGAAGGTGACCGGCACCTATACGCTGCATTTCAATGTCGCAGCACATGGCTATCATGCCGCATTCCTGACTGACAACGAGGGCGCTTTGCAGCCTGCACAGCTTGCCACCGAGGTCGTTGAGGGCGAGACCGGATATGTGTTCTATGCACTGCCGGAATACGCTGCTTCCCAGGCAGACCGTGTCGAGGAGCTCGAGGATGCGACCGAGGCAGCGACCCTCTCCCCTGCCGAGTACGAGGAGCTCGTCACCGCCAGAGAGGACAGTGTGAACTGCCCCAAAGCGGAGCAGTTCATGAAGGGGCATATGCTGTTTTTCGAGGAGCGTGACCGGGCGACGGGGCTGTATTCCGGCTTTATTGATCCGGGCAGCAGCTTCGACAGGACATACACCTTCACGGCATCTGACGTTGCCGGCACGCTTTCCGCAGAGCGTCAGGCGGAACTCACCGTCACGATCTACTGGATCTGGCCGAACACCTTCGGACAGATCGTGCTGGATAACGGCAATGCCAGTCTAAGCTCCCGTGATCCTGCGATGTTTTCCAGTTCGCAGACAGCACCGGAGGGCGAACAGACGCCCCGTGAGGTGCTGGTGGACTTCGTCTGCGGGAACAAGCAGTATTTCTTCGAGAGTACGAACAGCATTTTTGCTGACAGCAACAGCATCCGGACAGCGATCGGATCGCTCCCCACAACGCCGGATATCATTATCCCGCTGAGCAACGGCTATAACAATGCCGACCAGATCATTGGCGAAAATGTGCAGATCCTGTTTGCGGAGATCATCGTTTCCGCCGACTGATCCGCCCAAGAACGCCAGGAAAGGAGACAGTCATGAAACAAGGGCTTTTCTCAAAACTGAAAACGCTGTCTCTGCGTGAGAAGATCGGCATCGGCATCGCATCGGCACTGACAGCGGCGCTTGCAGTCGCCATCCCGGCGGCAGCGTGGTTTTCCAAGCAGCGGCAGCTCGCCGATCTGCAATATGTCAACTCCCCCACAAAGCTCTATATCCTTGCCGGTAACGGAGAGGAATCCAAGTATATCGACCTATCCAACGTGCAGGTCACAGGAACGACCGAAAATGCGAAGTATTATGTCTTTGCCGTGGCAGGCAGCAATGCTGTTTACTATAATTTACAGCTTGCCTATACGACAAACAACCAGTTTGAATATTTCCTGTATCCTGCAACAGAACGGCAGGGTACAGCGCCTTCCAGTACCACAGGACCGTATGTGAATTATGTCGCACATGGTGACAGCGGTACGAGCGGCAGCTACTACTACACCGTCGATCTGTCGTCGATCGACACTGCCGACGGCAGGATCTCACCGGGCTGCACGATCACCCGGACAGACTCCGGCACACAGCTCGGATCTGGCGTAGTTTCCACGGTATTCCTGAACCAGTACGGGCAGGAGATCCGTGCGAAGAAGGACGACACCTACCACACGAACACCTACCGCTATTCCGCCGAAAATGTCCAGGACTGCGCAGAGCCGCTGTACTGGCAGGCACGGAACATCAAGTCCGGCATGAACCCGACCACAAGATCGCTGATGGACTATTACATCCTGGAAGTCAACTGGGAAAAGGCAAGACAGGCAGCGATCGCCGCCGGCGAAACATTTACGGATAACGGCGAAACGGACATCATCTACATCTCCGTTTCGAGCAGTACAGGAAGCAATTAACATGCAGATACAATGAGGAAAGAGGTGAACTGCAATGAAAAAAACGGCAAAACAGCTGTTGAAACAATACTGGATCGTACTGTGGATCATTGTGGCTTCACTGTCGCTCGTCACGGTCGGTGTTACCTATGCATCCTACAACAAGACGAGCACTGCACGGAGCGTTGTGGCTCGTGTCGGTGCAGTCGGCAAGCACTTCTCCTCCAACTATCTCCAGCAGGGCACGGCGATGACGGATGTGCCGCTGTATGTCAAGGAGAACGACACCGAGCCCGGCGGCTATGTCCGGATCTCCAACTTCCCGCAGGGCAACCCCGGTGATGCCTATTACCGTCAGATCAACTATGTACTGAAAATGCGCCTCGTCTATTATAACGAAGCAGATTCCCAGTATGTCCGTGCCGCAAACAATGTCGTGGGCGACCGCTATGTGAATGTCATCTTCAACGAAGGCACGACCGAAGAATCGACCTACACCCTCGGCAAGGACGGGGACGGCTATTCCAATGTCAGCAGCGACCTGGAGATCTCCAGCCTGCTGCTCGGCAATGTCTCCTCCACCGATACCTTCCGTCTGATCTACAGTGCAGATCAGGTCGCAGCCCTTTCGGAGGAAGCGGAACTGCCGCAGCTTCCCAAGCTCTACCTCGAGATCGAAGCAGTGCCGACACCGGCAGCCTCCTATCTCGATCTGGAGACCCTCAAGGGACGCATCGACCTGCGTCTGAATGACGAAGTTGACCCCGTGACATGGAACGGTTATTTCAACGATACCGGCGCCAAGGATGCAGAAGATGGCACAGCGGTCAGCGAGACGCTCGAAGGCTTCAACTATGTCATCGAGGGCGTCGGCAACGGAACGATCACGCTGACATGGGATACCAACTATCTGAGCCTGAACAAGGACTTCATCAATGCGGTGGGCGCTTCCCCGTCGGTCTCGGACGGGATCGCTACCCTCGTCTTCAGTGTCGATTCCAACAATACGAGCCGTTATGACACGCAGTTCTACTGCACCGAAACCTACGGCAATACATGGTGTACCAACTGGGGCACCGTCCGCAGCAAAGTGACCTGCACATTTGCCTGATACAGAAGATCGGCTTTGGTGCGGCTTTGCGCCGAACCGCCTCTGAAAAACAGTTTCGGAGGTATCCTGTGAAAATACAGCGAAATCAGTGCAGACGATCAACAGAGTCTGCTGCCATATAGGATAAGGAGAATGGCGATGAATAAGAATCTCAAAAAGCCAAAGATCATCAAGCGCCTGATCGGCACTGTGCTTTCCGCAGTGCTGGTGGTGACAGGTGTGCCTTTTCCCGAAATGTCAGGGGATATTCAGTGGCAGCATATTCGTTTCATGCCCGAACAGACCGTAAAGGCAGCGGATACCATGCCGTCTGATATCACGGCAACTTCGTTTGAGCCGAATGCAAACGGCGTCTACACACTGACGTCAGAGTCGGACGTGAAGCGCTTTTCGTGGTGGTACAATACCTACGGACCGGCGACGCATATCAAGGTCAACATCGCCGGCACCTCGCTTTCCAACTACAACAACGTTTCCTACTTCGACCTGAGCGACACGTTCACGAGTCTTGGAACGGCAGGAAAGCCGTTTTACGGCACGATCGAGATCACGAGCTATTCCGTCAACTGCTTCTACATCGAAAAGCCGTTTTTCAACGTCGTGGATCAGAGAACGAAGATCGTGGATGAGAACGATGCAGTAAGGACCATCCAGTTCCTCTGCGCAAGAGGCTATACCGGCACGACGCCCACCATTCCGGTGGAGTATGCCCTGGCGAACTCGGTCGTCAACCCGTCCGGTGCATCTGCGCCGATGGAATGTAAGGCAGAACTGTCCTATGTATCAAAGGAAGAAGGCAAAAACGTCACCACACGGCACATTTCCGGTCTGATCAAGACGCTCGGGGAAGGTGCGTCCGCTTCCGTGGAGCTGACCAACAACAGCAAGGACAGCACCAATTCTAACCATGTCGATTTTTCCGGCTCCGATGCGGTGGGCGTATTCTGCGGCACGATGGAGAAAAATGCCACGCTGACGGCATCCGTTGCCGGCGGCACCAACACGAACTATTCCGTGACCTGCACCGGCGGTAAGGCGGGCGGTATGGTCGGCGAGATGAAGACCGGCGCCAAGCTGCTCATCGGCAGCAATACCGGATTCCAGTCTGTGACCCAGACCATCAACGGCAGCTATACCGGCGGTCTGGTAGGCTATGCAGAAAATGCCTATATCGGGAGCTCTGCGCCCGCTTCAATGTATCCCATCAGCATGACCGTCCCGTCATCTGTCAAGTCCGGGAGCACAACGCTGCACGGCGCAAGCGGCAACGGCTATCTCTTCGGCTATTACAAGGTCTCCGATGTGGAAACGACAGCCGCCGTGATGGACGGTGATACGGTCGTGACACCGGCAGTTTACAGCAAGAGCTGCACGCTCTCCCTCGGCGGTCTGAGCGGTCTGACGGTCACTTCGAGAGCAACGAACGCCGGCGGTCTGATTGGTGTGCTGGAGCTTGCCTCCACGGCAGAGACCTCCGCAGCTGACAGCCCCGTGTTTACGATCAACGGCGGCGCAGGCGTGACAGCAAGCAGCGGCGGCACCCAGAATCTGACCCTGAACTTCTCCGGTGCGGTCAGCGGCGGTCTGATCGGTACATATCTGACCGGTGACCTGAAAAACACCCTCGAGATCACGGATGTCTATACCAATCTGACCAACGGCACGGCAGGTGCCACGGTCGGCGGACTGATCGGCAAGATCGACGACAGCGCATCGGCTGCCTATGTGAAGATCCACGAGGCACATACCGTTGGCAACAAGGGCGGCGGTCTGATCGGTACGGCAGGCAGTACGGACGCCAAGGGCGCTTTTGTGGATGTGACCGGTTATAACAAGGTAGATGGCGGAAGCACCGGCGGTCTTGTCAGCGTGATGAAATACGGCGTGCTCCGCCTTGGCGGAACGACCGATCTGACATCCCTGAGCTCGGGCAATATGATCCTGAATACCCGAGATACGACGCTGGTTTATGCCAACGGCAGCGGCAATTCCGGCGATGCAAATTGGGTGCTCAAGCGATCCACATCGACCGACATCAAGAAGGATGACATCGGTTCCTGGGGCGAGGTACTGCGTCTGACCAGTGCGAACTCGCTGGCGGGTCTTGTGAGTGAGACCAATTTTGCCTCTGCCCACACGGTCAGCATTGCGGCAGCGCCTGTTTCCACAGAGAATGCGCCGATCACCACGCTGACAGATTTCGCCCGGCTGGCACTGAACATCCAGCACAATACCACCAGTTCCGGCGCAGCGCTCGTCATGGACAGCGCTTCCGCCAGCAAGAGCAGCACCCTCCTTTCCAAGAATATCTGGCTTGCCAAGGCAAGTTCCTCGAACGTCATTGATTTCGACCTGAGCAACACCGGCATCACCGGTCTGACCCGTGACGGTTCCGAGATGGCGTTCAAGAGCACGCTCAACGGCGGCGGCACCACGATCAAGCTGGCTGTCGGCGAATCGTATGGCGTATGCACCAAGACCGAGGGCAACGGCAGGATCTACGCACACCGCTGGAGCGGACTGTTTGCAGCACTCGAGGGTGCGACTGTCAAGGATCTGACCGTAACAGGCACCTGTGACAAATGCCCGACCGGCAGCGGAGAACTGAACCGTTTCGGCGGCGTTGCGGCAGTGCATAAGGGTACGGCACCGACCGCAGTCACCAACGTGACCAGCACCGTGGCATGTACCGTCCGGTCCGGCGGCGATGCCATCGGCGTGACCGGCGGCATGATCGGTTCCGTGGACGAAGGCGCATCGGGCAGTCTTTCCTTCAACGGCTGCACCAGCACGGCAGCGATCACGGACAACACGACCGGCAACAACAACTATGCCGGCGGCTATATCGCATATCTCGGCCGCAAGGGCGATACGCCCAGCCAGATCACCGTCAATTTCGGCAATACATCGGCATGTACTGCCAGCGGCAGCTATACAAATGCAACTGCCAAGGTACGTCCGATCTACGGCGGTCTGATCGGTGCTGTCTGCGGCACGGATGCACATACCATTGCTGCAACGGTCAATGTAAACGACGTTGCTGTCAGCGGTCTGACAGTCAATGCCGCTCTTGGCACCGACGGTGTGGCAGGCGGTCTGCTGGGCTTTGCCTGGTATGATGCAAATGTCGCCGTCACAAAGCTTGCAGTCAGCAATTCCTCCGTGACAGCAACGGGCGGCTCGGGCAACCTGGGCGGTCTGGTCTATGCTGCGACCGGTCACTGGACCGTCTGCGCCTCCAAGGATGTCAATGCGCAGACCGGCACAGATGCCAACGCCGGCAAAACTGTCACCTTCACGGGCACGACCTTTTCCGGCAGCGGCAGCCTCGGTCTTCTGACGACCAGAAGTTTCAACGAGGTATTGCTCGGTTCGGATACGGACGGCACAACGAATGACAAGAAGGGCGCTCTGTATCTGGAGCTCCTTGATCAGACGAAATACGACCCGTCCGGCGTCACGGTATCGGGTTCCCCGAGCGTCTTTGACGAGCTTGTTGCCTATTCCAAGCATCCGGACATGGATATCCTCGAAAACGGCGGACATTCCATCGTTTCGATCAACACGGACGGAGCTGGCACAGCTGTCATCATGAACGGTTCTGCCTGCAACACCTACCAGAACAAGACGACATACGGAAAGAACGACCTGAAGACCAACGGCAACACCCGCTACTACTACAACCTCGATACGATCCGTGCGAAGAGCAGCAAGACGAATGCAGAAAAGCTCCTGCTCTGGAGCGTGAACCGTTATGCCTATAACAGCAACACCCTCCGTGCGAATTTCCCGCAGGCAGATTATGCCATCACCAGCGCATCTTCCTATTCGCTGGATATGACGGGGCTCTCTTACTATACCATCGACTATGACAGCTCGTTCCCGTTCAGCGGAAAGACCTTCACCCTGAAATTCTATAACGCAGAGATCGAGAACGGCGAGAGCGGTACCGGCAATACGGATAGCAATGCCCGCAGCACGATCGCCACGGGCAGCCAGCACTATATGATGCACTGCGGTCTGTTCCGCAATGCCGCAGCTTCCACGATCTCACTCGGCACCGTGACCCTCCAGGGCAATGTCGGGAAGTATTACACAAGCAGCGGCAGCGACGGCTCGGGCTTCATCTTCTGCGGCACGCTGGGCGGCGCTACCTCCAATACCAAGCTGACCGTGAACGGCATCACGCTCGACGGCGCTTATATCAACGGCGGCACGAGCGGCTATGCACCGCTGTTCGTCAACAAGGTGCGCAAGAACACGGCGCTCGATATCAAGAACGTCAGATCCAGTGGCTATCTGACACTGACGGAAAATGCAGCAGATGCATACTGGTACGCCGGATCGAGCCTGATCGGCGAGGTCGGTACCGCTGATACCAGTGCGCTCGACAGTAACATGAACCTCGATTTTTCGAGCATCGCACTGGATGCCAGAAAAACGGCGGATGATTTCTCCGGGCAGAACCATAATACTGTCTATGGTTCGCACCACACGATCTTCAGCCATGCGACGCTCCTCGAGCACTATATCTACAGCGGCACGGACTCCAAGGGCATCTACAACTATACACAGGCGGAAGACTGGACGAACGACCAGCATCTTGTCACCTACGGTGCCGAGATCGACAATACCGTTGACCATGTGGAGAACGGTGTCAGCCAGCAGCTTAAGTATTCCGGCAGCAGCGTCTATACGCATCCGACCAGCAGCAGCGCACCCTCTGCTTATGGTTCGTTTGCTTCCAAGTTCCGTCCCTATGTGTATAACATCGGCAGCGTGAACGGCGACCACATCCACGAGCTGCGCATCAATATCCCGGTCGTGAACCTGACCGAGGGCTGCGGCACGTATAACGACCCGTATGTCATCACCGATGCAAAGCAGCTGAACGAGGTCGCAAGTCTGATGAGCACTGTGAATTTCAACAACATCTCGTTCCAGATCAATCTGCCTTCTGACGGTATCGCAGACAACCTTGGCTGGTGCGATCCGGCGACAGGTACGACTGTTGACCACAAGGTCTTCCAGCTGAATGCTGCTGCAACGTATTTTGTGAACGGCAGTACGTCTTACACCAGAGAAGCTGTACGTAAGTACCTCGCCGGTGCATATTACCGGATCGAGACCAGCTCGCTGGTGCTTCCGGCGGATTTCTCCGGACTGGGCGTTGGTACTTCGGAAAGCGATACCTACAACTATGCCTTCCACGGTGTTATCGTCGGCGAGAATTACGGCACGGCGGAAGAGCCGTCCTATCCGACAGTAACGCTGACAAACGGCGCATCCTTCGTGAAAAACAGCAACGGCTGTGTGATCAAGAACCTGAACTTTGTCAAGGAACAGATCTCGATGGGTGTCGGTACAAAGGAAGAATATAAGTACTATGGCGGCTGTTTGGCATATGGCGGTGTCATCGACAAGATCATGGGCGGCGATAATATCATTGACAATGTGGATATCCAGTTTGCCTCCACACCTGTCACGGGCGGGAACGGCAACTATATGCACCTCGTTCCGGTCGGCGGCTATGTCGGTGTGATCCTGAACGGCGGTCTGTTCTTCCGCAATATGGATGATGTTGCGCATAAGAGCGGCATCACGGCATTTTTGACTGACGCAAACAAAAAGTATCTCTACCGCAACCCGATCATCGGCAGAGTGCTGAACGGTTATGCGGTCTGCGAGGACTGC
Source organism: Oscillospiraceae bacterium (assembly GCA_024684395.1). Taxonomy (GTDB): domain Bacteria; phylum Bacillota; class Clostridia; order Oscillospirales; family Ruminococcaceae; genus UBA3855. The sequence goes on along the minus strand of JAIKWY010000077.1, from coordinate 38,131 downwards.
GACGTGCTTGTCAACGGCGACAAGAACTACTACATTTCCAGCCTGGACTCCACGATCGCTGATAAGCTGACGGTTACATCGAACAGCATCACGGCAAAGAATGCACAGTCGTGGTTCGTGCTGTCGCTTTTAGTGAACAGCGGCACGCTGTCTGACAAGACGCTGTATATCAACGGCGAGTGCAAGACGAGCCATCTGGGCAGCTATGACGACGTGGGATGCCTGAACACCAAGACCACGGCGAATGTCTGCGATACAGCGCTGTTCGCTTCCGGATATAAGGAGACCGGCACCACCTCCAGCCCGGCTGTGCCGCATCTGCTGGCAGCCTATACCAAGGACGCCACATGGTTGAATACCTCCAACGGCTATGCGATCACGATGAGCGGCGGTACATGGACGCTCGATAAGGGGTATCGGGGGATTGGGGGTTTTAATGGCTTTGATACGGGGTCTGCAATAGATGGCAGTGAAACTAAGAATTGCAATAGCACATGCGTTATTCAGGTGAGCGGCATCACCGGCAATTCTACAACGATCAATCTGGATATGAAGCATCTTGGGTATCGACATGAAGTAAAAACAACCGCAGGTTCTTATACAGTTACACAGGATAATTACTCAACAACAGAAAACGGATTTGGTTTATTCAATCTGTTTTCACCTTCACAGAATGGAGTCACTGTTGAAAATATCGTTCTGTCTGGCACGGTTTCTTCTGATTATGTAGATAAGGATACCGGTGAGGTGTTCCATGACTATCCTGATAGCCAAAGCAATTGGAACGCTTATTATGCCTTAACGATCACAAATAGCAGAAGACTGTCAACAGGGATGTTTGCCGGGACAAAACCGGATTCCAGTAAAAATTCAAAGGTCACATTGTCAAATGTTTCTTTGAATAACGCTTCTGTTCACTCCGGAAAGCATTCTGGCGGATTTATCGGTAATGCTTCAAATGTCACACTTTCTGCTTGTCCAGCCACAAATGTTAGTTCTTTTGGAAGGAGCAGTGTCGGCGGCTTGATCGGATATGCAAGTGACAATTCCCAAGTAAGCGGTGCAGCAGGAGGGACTGATGTCACGATCAATGCTGTGACCGAGCAAGGAAAAGGGTATTCAAATAATAAGGACAAAACAGGGCGTCATTCAGGTGCTGGTGGACTTGTTGGAATGAGTTCTGCTATCACAATTGAGAATATTAACCTGTCTTCTGTTGCTGGCGGATTGGTTCAGTATGATAATCTTGGAAGTGATGACAGCTCTTATGTTGGGTGTATTCTCGGCGTAAGTACAGGTGCTATCACCATTCGGAATTGCAATGTTCATCAGATTTCTGCGCTTGGAACAGCTAATAGAGTTGGTGGAGTGGCAGGCGGTACGCTGGGTACTCAAACACTTACTGCAACTAATGTTATTCTTGACGGAGGTGGTACAGCGACTCTCGCTTGTACTGGAAAGGAATCAGTTGGCGGGGTTATCGGATATTCTCAATCAACAGTATCGCTTACAGATGTCATAATTAAGAATTACATCATTCAAAAGAAAGACATAAACGAGGGTAACGCTAATGCAATGGGATGTGTCGTTGGTTCTTTGTATTCTGATTTGGATATGAAAAATGTATTTATATCTGACTGTACACTTGAACAAATTGATAACGCAACTGCTAAAACCCCATTAGCAGCAGGTGGTATTATTGGTAGAGCGAATAATGGTAAGCAGACGATACGGGGCTATAATATTGTAGTGCGGAACATTAGTGTTAATGACACGCTTAAGAATAATGGTAAGTACAAGGGGAACTTTATTGGTACCGGAGTAACATCCAGTTATAAAGTAGTAGGTCTTTCGTTACAAGGTAATTTGCCTACGGATAAGATGATGAATAATACCATAACAAATCCAACAACAGAAGGCTCATCTACTAAATACATCATCTTCTCCGACTACAAAGGCACAAACCTCCCGACAGCAAGCGCTGACGGCTCCGGCTCCAAGCCGAAGCTGAATAACACTACCGTTACGATGGTCGATGCCAAGTCTCCCTATGCTACGGTGAATCCCCGCATCGCCATCGACGAGCGCACCTCCAGCGGCAATACCGTTTCCAATAACGAGCTGACCGGCGACGGCATGGGCGAAAGTGTGGCAGCGTCTCCCATCAAAAAGATCCTCGATGACAGAGCTGCTTCCCCGAAGCCAAATAATGCCTATACAGTCTCGACGAGCGCTACCCTTTCAACGCTCAATCTCGGTACATTTACGGGCGATTATGCACAGGCGGGGCTTACCAATGACTTTGTTGTGATGGATGTGGAAACGCTCGATCATGATGGTTCACACAAAATGGTCAACAGCTATCTCCAGCTCCTGACCAACACTAACTACAACTTTGGTAACGACCTCAGCGGTGTGTACAAGGTCGAGATCCATAAAATGGAGCTCCAGAACGGCGCTTTTGAAAAAACGGCGACCTTTGATCATTCCAAGACCCCGAATGATTCTGCTCTGAATCTGTGTATTGATAATGGTAAGTTCTACATGAAGGGCGGAGATGACGTTGATACCAATGAACCGAATCCGACGTTCAGCCTGATCGATGTCACCTTCTATGATCCAACGAAAACCAACAGCGTGGCTTATCATCTCTATGTGCCGGTCGTTGCCAAGAAGATGCTCAAGTATAACTTCGAGCTTGCCGTTCTTTCCGGCACGAGCTATGACAGTGGTGATTATGCTGATGCGGGCAGCATCATTGCCGAGAGCCTCGGCTCCACCGGTACGCTGTACTTCAGGTACACCTACCAGAGAAGCAAGAGCGAATGGCAGACGGCGCTGGATGCGGGTGAAAACCTCTATTCCAACTACGACAAGATCCTCCTGATGGGTCTGCTCGATAATGCAACGGCATTCCCGGATGCGACCAAGCTCGTGCTCGTGGATGCGAACCGGGGCGGCAAGGAGTACTACTCCACCATCGGCGATGCGCTCGATGATGCGACCGGCAAGCTCTCGCTCTACAAGACACCGGCTGTGGATGCGACGACCGGCGATCCGATCCCGCCGCTGTATACGTTCTATCCGACACCGGGCACGCATACTGCCGCAGATGTCGGCTTCGAGCCGATCCGGATCAGCGATCTGCTGTATATCACGGCGGAGAGCAATTCGAGCGGCAATTATGTCCTTGCAGAGAGTGAGGAAACGGCGACGGTCGAGGCATATCTGAACGGTACGAGAACGCTGTTCCGGGTGAAGACTTCCTCTGATACAGGGGCTATTACTTACAAACTGACGATCGTGAACAGCGAGGCGAACGGCAACACGCCGCTGACAAGTGATGATGCGCCGATCCATGTGACGGAGCGGTATTACCTCTCCTTCTTCACGGATGCGGTGGTGTCCCAGCAGGGCGCCGGTGAGCTGATCCACTACTATACCGTGACGAGCGATACGCTGAAAAACGGTCCTGCCCCTGCCAAGCCGATCAATAACCAGCCGGTACGGCAGATCCTGTTCGCCAACCTGTTTGAGCAGAGCCCTGTGACCTATTATACGGCAAAGGTGAACCCGGAATCTTCCCTCAATCCGGCGGAGATCAACGATATCACCAACAGCGTGAAGGTCATTCTTGAGACGCAGATCCGCTATGCAGGCGTGATCAGCAATGCGATCGGCGGTCAGCTCAGTGCGGTCAATATGTTCCAGAGCTTCCTGGTCTATCTGACCAAGCATGACGGCACCAAGACCGAGCGCGCGATCCAGGGCAAACCGGCAGCAACGGCAAATATCACGATCAGTTCCTCCAACAGCAACGTCCAAGCCAGGAGCTTTACAGCGGACAGCAGCAACAAATATACTACGGTCGGTCTGGACTATGTAGAGGTTGCTTCCAATGAGCCGATCGGACCATACATTGCCAACAATGCGACCATGACAGTCAGAGCGGAGACCGTGATCACGTACACGCCCGGTCAGCAGGCGATCCAGTTCCCGGCACATACCGGTGACCAGACGTCGGATGCGGGCAAGTATGCAGAAGTCGAGGCATTCTCCAACATCGGCTTTGATGCGGCGAAGACGGCTCTGAGCAAAAACCGTGAGACGGCAGCCCATAAGACCGGCGAGGCGAATTATCAGTACTACATCGTTTCGCAGCTGGATCCGGCGCTGGATCTCTATGCCTATGCATCGGACGGCAGCGCTTACGGCAAACTGGGTATCAACGCAAATGATCTTTCGGACAATACCGGCAGAGTGCATATCACGGCGGCTGCGGACTTTGATGTCAGACCGATCGCAACACAGGTAAGAGATGCGGACTATATCAAGCTGACGCTGAACCTCCAGAAGAAAAAGCAGACCAGTGATTTCAACTACAAGACATATGAGGCGGCGGCACCGATCAATGATTATCTCTACAATGTGCGGGTAGATCTTGATGGTGTTACTTCCAGCACGGACGGGACGACATACACGTTCCTCATCCCTCGTGCAAATGCAGTTGCGCTGGACAATGCGGCGGATGGTTCGAGCAATTACATGCATATCCCGCTCAGCTTTGATGTCTACACCGGCACGGATGCCCCGATCGACGACAACGGTGCTCCGATCCCGGACGGCAACGGCGACCCGCTGGCTTCCTTTGAGGCACGGGGACTGCGGTATGCCAACTACAAGGTATCTGTCAGCGCACAGATGCTGATCGGGCAGACGGAAACAGGCGTCGGTGCAAGTGCTCCCGGCGATCTGGTCTACACGAATGCCAAGCTGATCGGCGATTATATCAAATAACTGACGGCAGATCCGACACAGCAGAAAACACCGTACAGGGCATGGCTCTGTACGGTGTTGTTTTGTATTTTTATGAAACGATCGGAATTTGTCTCCGGATGTGCAAAAAATGCCGGTTTTGATCCCCTTTGTGAGAGGGTATCTCTATGGGGTATCTGCTCATGCTCCCGGCGGCATCGGCTGCTGAGGATGCTGCCGGGAAGATCAGATAATACAAGGGGGAAGACGAATGGACTACAGTATCATCGAGAAAAGACCGACACAGGTCGTCAGCGGCGTGATGCACTATATCGTGACGCTTTGCTGCGATACGGCGGAGGATGTGCCGGAGCCGGAGGACAACTGGGATGCGGGCAGCATCGCACAGATCTGCGACCCGCACGGGTATCGCATCCTGAACAGTGAGGGGGTATGGAAATGAAGACAGAGGACAGGATCGCACGGGCGATGGCGCTGGATGCATCGGGCGGCGGTGACGGCTATACCAAGGCGGAGACAGATGCGCTGCTGGCGGAGAAGGTCGATCAGGTCAGCGGCAAGGGACTTTCCACAGAGGATTATACTTCTGCGGAAAAGTCGAAGCTCGCCGGCATCGCATCCGGTGCGGAGGTCAATGTGCAGGCGGACTGGTCGCAGTCGGACAGCTCGGCGGATGACTATATCAAAAACAAGCCCACGCTCGGCACGGCAGCGGCGCTCAACATGGATACGGCGCTCAATGCACGTTCCGGCAATCCGGTGGAAAATTCGGCAGTCACGCTGGAGACGGGCAGGCTCTCTGTGGGGCTCATCGAGGTGCTCAACAGCGGTGCAAAAAACCGGCTCGATCCGAACAATGCCTGCGGCTATGACGGGCAGGGGGCGGCGTTCCCGATCACAGTCGGCGGCGTGACGTTCACGCTCGGTTCTGACGGCATGATCACGACATCCGGCACGCCGACGGCTGCGATCACGCTGCGTATTCCCGTCACACTGCCTGTGGGGGCGTATTTCTTTTCCGGATGCCCATACGGCGGCAGCAGTACGTCCTACCGTCTCGACCTGCGTGAACCGGGGACGGACACGCTTGTCACACAGACGACCGACGAGGGTCGCGGCATTTATCAGGCATTTTCGACGGTGAGGTCGCTGGATGTCTGTCTGCGCATCGCTGCCAATTACGTGTCGGACGGCACGGTGTTCCGTCCGATGGTCTGCACGACGGCGGCAGCCGGCATTTCACAGGATTTCGTGAAGTACTGTCCTTCCATGGCGGAGCTGTATGAAATGATCCAGGCGCTGCAGGCATGATGCCGCTGGGACTGTAACGATGCAGAAAGGCCCTGAAAGCACCGGCTTTCAGGGTCTTTTGTGTGATGTCAAAGTTTGTCGGTCTCCTCAAAGGGGACTTCTTCGGAGCTGACGAGCGTGTAGTTCTCGGTCTCGTATTCGCAGCGGAGGAAGATGTAGCAGCCGTTGTCGTAGTCATATTTCTGTGCACAGACGGTGAAGCGGGTGCCGTCCTCCGAATAGGTGCCGTAGACATCCGAGGAGGTGAAGCCCTTGGGGAAGAAGACCTTCTTGGTGATCTCGAACGTTTTGAGCGAGATGACCCAGAAGCATCTGCCCATCCCGACGACTGCCATTTCGGATTCATCCGCCTTGACATCGCCGGCACGGAGGTTGGTCATGCCCTTGACGGGGGCAAGATCCTCCTTGGTCTGGCGGTCGATGAAGACCACACGGGCAGTCTTGACGCCGATGACGTAGTGATCCGTGATGATGACGCTGAGCGCTTCGCCCTCCGGGGTGACGACACGGCGCCAATGCCCCTTCGGGAGGTCATGCTCCTTGGGGTAGTACGGGGATTCCTGCCATTTCTGATGCAATTCCATCATGCCCATCAGCATTTCTTCTCCGCTCATAAGTTCCATGGCTGTACCTCCTTTTACGAAATGGTGAGAAGCGGGAAAGGAACGGTTTTTTAAGGGGCTGCGCCCCTTGACCCGCTTTCGTTTTTGTTCTGGGGAGCCGGATCACTGCTTCTGCTTACCCATCATCTCCTCGAGGTCGTGGGAGATCATGGCGAGCGAGACGGCGAGGTTCTCGTTATGTATGATGATGTTCTCCGGCACTTCAAGATGTGCGGTGGAGAAGTTCCAGATGGCGAGGATGCCGTTTTGCAGCATCAGGTCACAGAGCATCTGGGCATGTTCCGGGCTGGTGGTCAGGATGCCGATACGGGCGCCCTGCTGCTGACAGACGGCGGGGAAATCCCGGATGTCATAGATATGCACATCGCCGATCCTGCCGCCGATCTTGGTCGGGTCGTTGTCAAATGCCGCCACGATGCGCATACCGCATTCCTCGAAGCCCTTGAACGAGAGCAGCGCGCCGCCGAGCCTGCCGACACCGATCAGAACGGCTTCCTTGGTGCTGCGGTAGCCGAGGAAATCCTCCAGATCGGCGATCAGTTCTTCAACGGCATAGCCCATCTTCGGGCGTCCGCCGCTGCTGCTTGCCGCAGAGAGATCCTTGCGCACCTGCACCTCATTCAGTCCGAGCGCTGCTGCCACTGCCGTGGCGGAGATGGTGCGGGTCGAGGGCGGAAGGGTTTTCAGATAGCTCAGATAGACCGGCAGGCGCCGGAGACTGGGCTTGGAGATGTTCGCTTTATCCATGGAGATGCCTCCTTATGTAGTCATAGTTCATACACGCGCAGCTCACAGTTGCCCATGAAGAAGTGCATGAACCTGTCAAGTGTCATGTCGTGGAAATAGCTGTCGATCACACGGCAGATGCCGCCGTGGCAGACGAGCAGGACATTTTCGTCCGGGTACTGCGCCTTCACATCGTCAATGACATTGTAGGTGCGCTGGACGATCTGGAAGACGGATTCGCCGCCGGGCATCTTGCAGCCCCATGCCGCCTTTGCCTCGGAGAAGCCGGGCGTTTTGCGGCTCTTGCCTTCAAAATCGCCGTAGTTCCACTCCCGCAGGCGCTCGTCCGTCTGCACCGGGATGCCGATGCGGCGGGAGACCGCCTCGGCGGTCATCTGCGCCCGCTGCATCGGGGATGCGATGATGCGGTCGATGTCGCCCGCTTCGGCACAGCGCTCCGCAAGCGCCTCTGCCTGCCGGAGCCCCTCCGGCGCAAGCGCAATATCTGTAATGCCGCTGACTCGTTCGGCGGCGTTCCATTCTGTCTCGCCGTGGCGGGTGACATAGAGCTTCATGAATTACCTCCCGGGGAAAAATTGCATCAGATACAAAATCACACCATAGACTGCCGCCGCCGTGCAGCCGTAGAGGATGACGGGGCCTGCGATGGTGAAGATCTTCGTACCGATGCCGAGGACATAGCCCTCGGTCTTGGCTTCGATGGCTGCGGATGTGACGGCGTTGGCAAAGCCGGTGATGGGTACGAGCGTCCCGGCGCCGGCATGGCGGGCGAGCCGTTCATACAGCCCGAAGCCCGTGAGCACGGCGCTGCACGCAACAAGCGTCACCGATGTCCACGCTGCGGCAGCGTCCTGCGGCAGTCCGAGATGCATAAAGCCCGTCAGCAGGAGCTGTCCGAGCACGCAGATCAGCCCTCCTGTGAGGAATGCCACGGAGATGTTGACCGCCGATCGTGAGGACGGTTCCGCCTTTGCCGTCATGGTCTGGTACATGGCTGGGGTCACTTTCATAGCAGATCGCTCCTTTGCTTTTTCTGAAAGGATGCCCCGTTTTGCACATATCATACAAAGTTTTTTGAAACTTCCGCAAAAAAACTTGCCAATTCTGGATTTTTGTGTTATGATATAAGTATACCATATTTCAGAGAAAGATGCAAGGGGTTTACAGATCCGAAAGATGCAATTCCTTTTATGGCAGACGGGGGAGCAGTGTGCTTCGGGGGAAGCAGGTGCTGGTCTGCCGGAAGAATCTACAGAACGGAGGATGTAACATGAAATTGCTGGTCGTAGAAGATGAAGTGGCGCTGGCAGAGGCGCTCAGCGAGATCCTGAAACGCAACAAGTACGTCGTGGACACGGTCTATGACGGCGAGGACGGTCTTGCCTATGGGCTGACCGATATCTATGACTGTATCATACTGGACATCATGCTGCCGAAGCTGAACGGCATCGAGGTCCTCAAAACACTGCGCAAACGGCATATCAGCACGCCCGTGCTGCTGCTGACGGCAAAATCCGACACCGAGGACAAGATCAACGGTCTGGACAGCGGTGCGGATGACTACCTGACCAAGCCCTTTGTCAGCGGAGAGCTGCTGGCTCGGGTGCGGTCACTGACACGCCGCAAGGGCGAGGTCGTGACGGATGAATTCAACTTCGGCGACATCGCACTCAACAAGTCTACCTTCTCTCTCAGCCGTGAGGGGCAGTTTGTCAAGCTCAGCCTGAAGGAGTATCAGATCATGGAGCTGCTCATCGCCAACCCGAAGCAGCTCATCCCGAAGGAACGCTTCATCGAGAAGATCTGGGGCTATGAGAGCGATGTGGAATATAACAATGTCGAGGTCTATATCTCCTTTCTGCGCAAGAAGCTCAGCGCCATCGGTTCGACTGTCACCATCAAGACCGCCCGGGGGATCGGGTATTATCTGGAAGGTGGGGCGTAAGTCGTGAAAAAGCTCCCGGATCTGAAACAGATCAAAACATGGGTACAGGATTTCCGCCGGGATGTCATCCGCATGATGCGGCTGAAATTCATCCTCACGGCGATGGCGATCCTGATCGTGGTGTTCATCATCATGCTGACTACGATCAATATGATCATGCAGACGGTCAGCCAGTCGCAGTCCATGCAGCTGCTCGAACAGATCGCTGCAAGCGAGCGGTATGATTCCCTCGATAATCAGCCGCCCGGTGAGAGGGATGAAGCTATGCCGCCGGAGAAGCCCAACGGCACCGATCCGCCGCCGGAATTGCCATCGGATATGACGGTGCAGGACGGCGAAGTCATCTCCACGGCGCATTTTACCAATGCTGCCAATATCGTTTGCCTTGACGATTCCGACGGGAACGCACAGGACTGGGGCAACGCCTGGGGAAATGCGCAGGATTGGGGCAATGCCTGGGGAAATGCACAGGACTGGGGCAATGCCTGGGGGAACTCGGGCTGGAATGCGCAGGACTGGGGCAATGCATGGGGCAACGCCTGGGGAAACGGACAGGACTGGGGCGCTGTTGACTGGGGCGCACAAGGCTGGGGCGCTCCGCAGCAGCCGCAGGAACAGCAGCCGCAGCAGCAACAGCCGCAGCAACCACAACAACCGCAGCAGCCACAGCAGCCGCAGGAACAGAACCCGCAGCAGAACCCCGGATACTGGGGCAATTGGGGCGACTGGGACGACCGGGACGACTGGGACGACTGGGGCAACTGGGGCGAGCAGAGCAGCCAGGGCGGTCAGGAAGGACAGCGCCCGCAGGATGGGCGGGATCCGCAGCGACCCTCCGAGGATGTGCCGCCGCCGGACGATCAGCTTCCCGGGGATGGCAGAGAGCCGCAGCCGCCGGAGAGCAGTGAGCGGCAGGAGCCTACGGAACAGCAGCCCGCAAAGCAGCCTGCACAGACAGCACCGCAGCAGACGCCCCGGACAACGAACCCGGAAACTGCTGCACCGGAGACCGAGACGGAAACAGAGCGTACCGATCCGCCGACGCAGCCGCCGACGAGAGAGAATATGCCGGATCCGAGAGAGCCGAGACCGGACCGCTGGAACGTACTGGTGACGATCGACCATTTCGCCATCATGGCGGATGCGGACGGGCAGTATCTCGGGCTGCGCAATACGGAGGACTATACGGACGAGCAGGCAGAGGAGATCCTCGCCGGCATCCTCGCTTCGGGCAAGGAGAAGGGCATGTACGGCTGGCTGCAATATTGCCGTGCCGAAAAGGGCTATGGCACGCTGCTGGTCATCACGGACAAGACCTCCGACCAGGGCTTGCTGAACAATCTGTTCCGGCTGACAGTTGCCGTGGGCATTTTCATGCTGCTGGTGCTGCTGGTCATCCTGATCTTCCTCTCCAAGAAGATCACCGATCCGGTACAGTCGGCATTCACACGGCAGAAGCAGTTCGTCTCCGATGCCGGACACGAGCTGAAAACGCCGATCGCCGTGCTGACCGCCAATGCGGATGTCTTACAGGATGAGATCGGCGAGAACCGCTGGCTGGGCTATATGCAGGAGCAGATCGGGCGGATGGATCAGCTTGTCGGCGACCTGCTGCGGCTTGCCAGAATGGACAACGCCACGCAGGAATATACCTTCGAGGACTTTGACCTGTCGATGGCAGTCGCCTCCACGACACTGCCGTTCGAGAGTGCTGCCTTTGAACAGCACCGGAACCTCGAAATGGATGTGCAGCCCGGTGTGATCTATCACGGCAGCGAGCAGCATATCCGGCAGCTCTGCGCCATCTTCATCGACAATGCCATCAAGTACTCCAACGAGAACGGCATGATCAAGGTCACGCTCCTCAAACGGGGCGACCACTGCATCCTTGAATTTTACAACACCGGCTGTGAGATCTCGCAGTCGGAGACGGAGCGCATCTTCGAGCGCTTCTACCGGGGCGACAAAGCCCGCAACAACAAGGGCAAGAGCGGCTATGGTCTGGGTCTTGCCATTGCAAAAAGCATCATGGACGTGCATCGGATCCGTATCCAGGTCACCTGTGAACAGGGACGATGGATCCGCTTCCTGCTGACGATGTAAAGCTCCCGAAGGTCTCCGCTGCGGCGGAGACCTTCGCTTTGTTACGGGGCTATGCCGCCTTTTTACATAATGTTTGACAAACCATCCCGCTGTTGCCCTGTTTTTTCTGTTTTCTACAAATTTGACAGCTTCCATTTGTTAGGTATTGACAAGGCACGATGGCGGGTGTATAATAGTCATGTATGAAAAAATCCCGAACAATTCTATACGGAGGGCAAAATGGAAAAAAATAATGAACGCAACCTGAATATCACGTTACGTAACGAGGAAGCAGACAAAGATGAGATCATCATTTCTTTTTCCTCTATTTTAAAGCAGCTCAAAAGATTCCTGGCGTTCTGGCTCGTCATTGCCATTGTGGTCGGGATCCTGATCCCGGTAGGCACTGCCGTCTTCACGGCTGACCAGCACAAGAACCTGACGGCACTTGTCAGCTTCAACTACAGCGGTATTGAAAAGGGTCTTGCACCGGACGGCACACAGTTCGACATCAACTCGCTCAAGAATCCGAAGGTCATCCAGGCTGCGCTCGAAGCACAGGGACTCCCGCTCGATTCCCTCGAAGCGATCCGCCAGAGCATCAGCATCGAAGGCGTGATCCCTTCCAATGCCATCGACCGCATCACCATGTACAAGAGCATCTATGAGCAGGGCAACCTGAATGCCGGTGAAAGGATGCTGGATGTCTCCTATTTCCCGACACAGTATCAGCTCACCTTCAACTACTCCGCTTCCGGTATGAGCGGCAAGATGGCTGTTACGGTGTTCCAGGGCATCCTGGACAGCTATAAGGAGTATTTCTTCAAGGAATATGGCTTCAATCAGGCACTCGGCAGTGCTGTCAGAGCTCTGAAGTATACCGACTATGACTATGCAGAGGCTGTGGATGTGTTCAGCGATACGATCTCGAAGATGCAGTCCTATGTGAACACCCTCAACAGAGAGGATACCGCACGTTTCCGCTCGACGGAGACCGGCTTCACCTTCGCTGATCTGTCCAACTCCCTGAGCACCCTCAAGAACGTGGATCTGGACAAGATCTCCTCTTATATCACTGTCAACAACGTCACCAAGGACAAGAGCGCACTGATCGACTACTACAACTTCCGCATCGAGACGCTGATGCGTGAGCGTACCGTTGCAAGCGACAATCTGAATGCCGTCAACAGCGCCATCGAGGCGTATGAGCAGAGCGTTACGATCATCTACGGCGAGGGTCAGGATCCGAAGGAATATACCCAGAGCTCCGCTGAGTATGATAACCTGTTCAAGAAGAAGATCGAGGCACAGAATACCGTTTCTTCCAAGACCCAGGGCATCAACATGTATCAGCAGCGTGTCAATGCGCTGAAGGGCAAGAGCAGCGCTTCTCAGGAAAAGGTCGAGAAGGTCGAGAAGGAGCTCGCTGAGCTGAATAACAAGATCAATGAGATGCTCGATCTCACCAATGCTACGGCAAATGAGTACTATGAGACCGCTTATCTCAGCAATGCCTACACCATTCTGGTGCCGCCGAGCTCGTCTGAACTGAATACCACCAAGAACGTTCTGAAGTCTGCAATGGAGACCTGGCTGGTAGCCGAGGCACTGATCCTTGTGCTCTACATCCTGGTTGCGTTCGGTACCGCTCTGATCATCGACAACAGAAAGGCTCGTGCAGCAAAGCGCAGAACCGCTATGGGCGAGGATGAGGATGAGGACGAGGAGGAAGCGTCTGAGGCTGAGGAAGAAAAGCCCGCCGCAAAGAAGTCCCTCGACAAGAAAAAGAAGAAGTAATAACGATGCCCCCTCTCAGATGAGAGGGGGCATTTTTGCGATGTGTCAGGAGATGATCATCATGTCGAGATCGACATTGCCGTTGATGCCGGGCACCTGTCCGGTGTTGGCTTGCTGCCAGATGGTATAGCCGGTGTAGTCGATGGTCTTGTCATATCTGGCTGCCCAGATGATCCGGTCTTCTGTATCCCAGACCTCCTCCAGCGGGCGGAGGCTGCTGTAGAGCATGGTCTCGTAGCCGCTTTCGGCAAGGCGCTCTGCAAAGGCGTTATAGGTCTCGTTCAGGTCATGGAAATTGATGCCGTACTGCTGGAACTTCTGCCAGCTCTCCCAGTCGAATGCCACCGGGAGCTGCGTCTGCACCCCGGAGGCGGCGATCTCCTTGACGATCCAGTCCGCCTGCTTTCGTGCAGTCGCAGGATCGGTCGCCGTGGAGTTGAAGTACACGCCGACATCGAGGCCGGCTGCCGAGGCATTTTTGATATTCTCAAGATAGCGCTCGTCCCGTGACATGCCGGTGCTGCCGTAGCCGCAGCGGATCATGGTGAAGCTCACGCCTGCCGCATGGACGGTCTGCCAGTCCACCTTGGACTGCCATTTGGAGACGTCGATGCCGAAGCGGAGATTATCAGCGGCAAAAGTCTCGGTAAATTCCGCAAAGGTCTCCTGCGGCTTGGAAGGGGCGGCAGGGATCTTGTCGGCGACGGTGACGTTCACCGTCCAGGTCGTCGAGTTCCCGGAGGCATCCGTCAGCGTTGCTTCGATCGGATACACGCCGGGCGTGCGGGTGTTCACGGTGCCCGTATAGGTCAGCACCGGCGAGCGGTCGTAGTTGTCGCCGTAGCCGATCTGATCCTCGATGTTGAATGTCCCGCCGGTCTTGACGGCGGCAAATTCGCCGTTGTTGATGGCTGCGGGCGGGGTCGTGTCGGCGACATGATATTGCAGCGTGACGGTCTGTTCCGCGCCGCCGAACCGGCAGGGGATGTCTGCTGTGAAGTCGCCGAGGGTATCCGTCGGGATGTTCATATCCGGGTCGGTCAGCTCGGCATTGGTATCCGTGACGAGCGTTGCTGCCGTGAGCTTTTCGTAGACCTCGACTGTTTCACGACCGTTCATGAACAGCGGCTCGGTCTCCGGCTCCGTGGTGGGCTCGGTCGGGGCTTCTGTTGTCGGTTCCGTGGGCGGCTCTGTGGGGGCTTCGGTATCTCCCGGCATCGAAGCCTGCACCAGCGTCACCGTGTCCGATGCTTCCTGCACGTTCATCGGTGCCTGCCCGCAGGCTGTCAGCAGCACACTGCACAGCAGCGGCAGGAACAGGGCATTTCGTTTCATGCTGTCACTCCTCTCTTTTTTTGAAAGGGAGCCCTGAAAGCAGCTTTCAGAGCTCCCGGCAGTATCATTCTCAGGTATGCGGCGGAGCCGCATACCTGAGCTATTTCCCTTTTGCAGAAAAGGAAAATGCATGTTTTTCAGAGATGCTGATCAGAAATAATACTTTCCGTTTTCCCGTGTGATGATCCCCGCTGCAAGGAGATTTTCGAGCTTTGCTCTTGTACGGGTGTCGGAATGGGTACGCAGCTCACGGGTCATCGCCTTTTCGGAGATGCTGCCGCCGTGGTCGGCTAAGATCCCGAACACGCCGCCGAGCTGGTCGATCACCCGGCGTGGTGCTGTTTCCGGCACGAAAAACAGCAGGCTCCGCAGATCGGGCTCCATCGTCCGGAACAGATCGCACGCACAGTGTTTGTTGCCGATCACTGCGAAGGAGGCATCGTCATACATGCCCTCGCTCTGGAGCTGGTTGGTGATATTGTTCAGCTCACGCTGCATCCGATCCTCGGAAAACAGGCATCCCGCCTGCAACAGGAGCTCGGCACGCTCGGAGAGGGTACCGTTCTGCACCAGCATCTGCTCGGGGCCGTCGCTGGTCAGCAGGAAAGCGCCGATGTCGCCGCAGCCTCTGCCGAAATTGTATTCCGTATCGGGGATGGTCACAAAGGTCGTGAAGTTCAGTGCAATGGTATGCAGATACTGCGACAGGATGCGGCAGCCTGACTTCGGATCCCATGCGGCGATCAGTCCGTCGCCCACATGGAAGAAAAGATACCGTCCGTCCGGTGCCAGTGCGGCGCAGAGCATCGTGCAGGCAAGTGACTGCACGGAGCATTCGAGCTCGCCTGCCTTGCGGCGGACGGCGGCTCTTGCCTCTTCAAGGAGGTTTTCGGCGGCATGATCCTCGGGCATCTCATAAAAGCGGTCGAACATCCCGATGAGCGTCGGCAGCACGGCTTCTGCCACTGCCACGGCGCCCTCCCGTGCATAGGTGCAGGAGCCTGCGCCGTCACACAGTACCGCTCCGGTCACGCCCGTCACCGGGTCGCAGGCTGTCACGGCATGATCCTCGCAGTTCTTGCCGCGTTCTGTATGGGATGTGCCGGTGCGGCGGTAGCTGCTGTGCTTGAATACCGCCTGTTCTTTTGCCATTTTTTGTCTCACCTCCCGGGTCATGGAATCTATCGCTTACAGTTGTGCTTTTATATTGTAGCACAGTTTGGAGGTAATGTCAAGCGGGGGATCTTGCGAGCACGGAGCCCCGTTTTGCAGGCTCAAATAATAGGAAAAGCATCCTTTTCCACCCCACCCCCATTCCCTCCCCGGGGAGGGGCTGTTTTCGCAGGGGCTGGCGCCTCTGCACCCGGTTTCCTAAAAATAGGCTTCCCTGAAAGGCGGGAGCGACCGGGATCTGGCACTGTGGATTTCCTCTGTGCTGCATCTTGAAATTTTCTGAAAGATATGGTATAATAGTAAAGCAGTCTGCGGGAAGGCGGACGCTAAGGAGGCTATGTATGACAATATTGCTGATATGCGGGATCCTGTGCATCATCGGGGCAGCTGTGCTGGCGGTGATGGCGTTCCTGCCGGAAGGGTTCCGGTTCCCTTCCCTGCGGCGTGAAACAGAGACCGAACCGGTCATGGGCGGCGGGTTCTATGTGCTCGAAGTCGAGGGCATGGATTCCGATGCGCAAGCCGATGCGGTGGAGGCTGCACTGGCACGATTTGAGAATATGACATCCGAAACAGATCCCGGTGAGGGGACCGTGGTGATCCGCTACAGCGGTGAGCCCGATCTATCCGTGCTCGCTGCCATCAAGAAGGCAGTGGAGGACACCGGCTGTGTTGTCCGGTCGATCGAATGAGACCGGGAACACGTATTTCAGCGATAACGGAAAGGAGTGATCCGGCGTGACAGATCCGCAGCTTGCGGGACTCCCGGAGACAGAGGAATGCATCCGCACCGTGCGGGAATGGCTCGCACAGCGACCGGAGCAGCCGCTTGCCTATCTGCACAGCTTCGGCTGTCAGCTCAATGTGGCGGACGGCGAGAAGCTCACAGGTCTGCTTGAAGCGATGGGCTACGGCATGACCGAGGATCCGGAGAAGGCTTCTCTCATATTATATAACACCTGCGCCGTGCGTGAAAATGCGGAGGATCGTGTCTTCGGCACCATCGGCAGCATCAAGCACCTCAAAACAGACAACCCCGCCCTCATCCTCTGTGTGACCGGCTGCATGACGGCACAGGAGACCGTGGCGGAGAAGATCCGGCGCTCCTATCCGTATGTGGATATCGTGCTCGGCTCGTCTGCCGTGCAGCGTCTGCCGCAGATGCTCTATGCGAAGATGCACGGGCAGCGCCATGCCTATGATACAGAGACCTATACCGACATCCCAGAGGGCGTTCCGACCCGCCGGGAAAGCCGCTTCAAGGCAGCCGTGCCGATCATGTACGGCTGCAACAATTTCTGCACCTACTGCATCGTGCCCTATGTCCGTGGCAGGGAGCGCAGCCGCACACAGGCGGCGATCCTCTCCGAGGTGCGGGAGCTGGTAGGAGCCGGCTACAAGGAGATCATGCTCCTCGGGCAGAATGTCAATTCCTTCACGCCGGCGGACGGGACGGACTTCCCGGGTCTGCTGCGGGAGATCGAGAAGATCCCGGGCGACTTCTGGATCCGGTTCATGTCCTCGCATCCGAAGGACGCCACCCCGGCGCTGATGGATGCCATCCTCGAATGCAGCCATGTGGCAAAGCATCTGCATCTGCCGGTGCAGTCGGGGAGCAATGACGTGTTACAGCGCATGAACCGGCGCTATACCGTGGAAAAATACCTCTCGCAGGTGGACTACATCCGCTCGAAATGCCCGGATTTCTCTCTGACGACCGACCTGATCGTCGGCTTCCCGGACGAGAGCGAGGCGGATTTTGAGGCGACGCTCGAACTTGTGCGCCGTGTGCGCTTCGACAACATGTATTCCTTCATCTATTCCAAGCGCACCGGCACGAAGGCGGCGCTGATGGACGATCCCGTGACCGATGCGGAGAAGAGCGCCCGGATGCAGCGGCTGCTTGCGTTGCAGCGGGAGATCGCCGTGGAGAACAACAAGCGCTTTGTCGGCAGGACACTGCGTGTGTTGGTGGACGGCGAGAGCAAGAAGCGCCCCGGCTCTGTCACCGGGCGCAGCTCGGAGAATATGCTGGTGGAATTTACCGGAGATGCCGCACTGATCGGCAGCTTCGTGGATGTAGAGATCACCGAAAGCCACAGCGGCGCATTATCCGGCGTACTAACAAACTAATGCGTACTTCTTCCCCGCAGTAGGCGGGGAAGAAGTACGGTGAATAGCCGTTTTGATACCGGCAAAACGATTTATCATTGATCCGAATCGAAAGGAGAACCACTATGGATATCATCGAAATGACCCGTGAACTCGGCAAAGCCATCCAGCAGGATGACCGCTATATCGCCTATATGCTGGCACGTCAGGCAAATGACGAGGACGAGCAGCTCCAGAACCTCATCAAGGGCTTCAACAACACCCGTGTGCAGCTCCAGATGGAGATCGCCAAGCCCGACAAGGATGACGACAAGGTACAGGAGCTCAACGAGTCCATCAAGTCCAGCTACAAGCTCATCATGGAAAATCCCCGCATGATCGCCTACAATGCCGCCAAGACCGGCTTTGACGAGCTGATGAGCCAGATCAATACGGTCATCTCCATGTCCTCCAACGGCGTGGATCCGGACAGCATCGACGTGACGACCGCTTCCTGCACCGGCGATTGCGGCTCCTGCGGCGGGTGCCATTGAAGTGGTCAGTGATAGTGATTAGTAGTTAGAAGTTTTACGCTCCCTAAAACGTTAGTAGAAAAGCGGGTTAAGGGGGCGCAGCCCCCTTAAAACCCTTCCTCCCCCACAACGTGGGGGAGGTGCCGCCGAACGGCGGCGGAGGGGGCGGCTTCTGTACGCTTGTTTACATTTTGAGATCCGTACTATAAAACAAGATTTGAGGTAACAGAATGGCACTCGAACTAAAGGATATCCAGCGGGAACAGCTTTCCCCGATGATGCAGCAATACTACGACACCAAGCAGAAATATGCCCATTGCGTGCTGTTTTACCGGCTCGGGGATTTCTATGAGATGTTCTTTGACGATGCCATCCGGGTGTCCAGAGAACTCGAGCTGACGCTGACGGGCAGGGACTGCGGTCTCGAGGAGCGTGCGCCCATGTGCGGCGTTCCCTACCACAGCGCCGAGCTGTATATCAAGCGCCTGATCGACAAGGGCTACCGGGTCGCCATCTGCGAGCAGATGACGGATCCGGCGCTTGCCAAGGGTCTGGTCGAGCGTGAGGTCATCCGTGTCGTCACGCCCGGTACGGTCATCGAAAAGGACATGCTGGACGAATCCTCCAATAACTTTCTCTGCTGCGCTTATGTCGGACAGGACGGCGCAGCGCTCTGCTTTGCCGACCTTTCCACCGGCGAGGCGGCAGTCTATGCCGTGGAGGGCAAGCAGATGCAGGATGACATGATCAACCTGCTCTCCCGCTATAATCCCGCGGAGCTGATCTTCAACGAGGCATTCCTCGACCTGAAAGAGGTCGGGGATTTTGTGCGGATTCGGCTGAAATGCGCCTGTGCGCTGCGGGATGCGGTATGCTTTGACCCGCAGGTGCAGGCGGCGTGCGTCTGCCGGCAGTTTTCCGTCACGGAGATCGGGATGCTCGGTCTGCCGGAGGAAAGCGCCCGCACGGCGGCGGTCTGCGGTCTGTTTGAGTACATCGCCGACACACAGAAGCTCGAAACGGGGCGCTTTACGTCGCTCGAGCTCGACGATCAGGCGGCGTACATGACCCTCGATTACAACGCCCTGCGCAATCTGGAGCTGACCAGAACCATGCGCACCGGCGAGAAAAAAGGCTCGCTCCTCTGGGTGCTCGATGCGACACGCACGTCGATGGGCAAGCGGATGCTTAAGACCTGGCTCGAACGCCCGCTGCGGTCGCCTGCCCGCATCATCGCACGGCTCAATGCCGTGGAGGCGCTCATGCGGGAGACGCTTGCCGCCGACGGGCTTGCGGATGCGCTCGACCGGATGTTTGACCTCGAACGCCTCATGACACGCATCATCTACAAGCAGGCAACGCCCCGTGATCTGCGGGCGCTCTGTGCCACGGCGCAGGAGCTGCCGGGGCTGAAACACCAGCTCGAAGCATTTTCAGACACCCCGCTGCTCAAAAGCCTGAACAGCCGCATTTCCGACCTGCAAAAGATCGCCGACCTCATCGACCGCTCCATCGTGGAGGATCCGCCTGTGACGACCAAGGACGGCGGTGTCATCCGGGAGGGCTTCGACCCTGATCTTGACCGGCTGCGCTCCGTGATGAACGGCGGCAGCAGCATCATCGAGCAGATCGGCGAGCAGGAGCGGGAGCGCACCGGCATCAGGAACATGAAGGTCGGCTTCAACCGGGTGTTCGGCTATTATCTCGAAGTGACGCGCTCTTACCTCGACAGGGTACCGGCGCACTATATCCGCAAGCAGACGCTCACCAATGCCGAGCGCTATATCACCGAGGAGCTGAAGGACGCCGAAAACACCGTCCTCGGCGCCAAGGACAAGGCGCTACAGCTCGAACAGGAGCTGTACAACCAGGTGCGGGATATTTTAGCCGGCGCTTTAGCGAGTGTCCAGGAGACGGCATCGGCGGTGGCGGAGCTCGACGTGCTGCTGTCCTTTGCGGAGACGGCGGCGAAGAACAACTACTGCAAGCCGGACATCGTGCTCGACGGCACGCTCCAGATCTGCGACGGGCGCCACCCGGTCGTGGAGCAGGTGCTCGAGGAGGAGGTCTTCGTCCCGAATGACGTCTATCTCGACACGGGCGCCTGCCGATTGAGCGTTATCACAGGACCGAATATGTCCGGTAAATCGACCTATATGCGTCAGACGGCGCTCATTGTGCTGATGGCGCAGACCGGCAGCTTTGTGCCGGCTCGTTCGGCACGCATCTCCGTGGCAGACCGCATCTTCACCCGTGTGGGCGCTTCGGATGACTTAGCGGCGGGCGAGAGTACCTTCATGGTCGAAATGAAGGAGGTCGCCGACATCCTGCGTCATGCCACGAAGGAGAGCCTTGTCATCCTCGACGAGGTCGGACGGGGCACGTCCACGTTTGACGGCATCAGCATCGCAAGGGCTGTGGCAGAGCACATCTGCACCGGGAAGAACCTCGGCTGCAAGACGATGTTTGCCACGCATTACCATGAACTTATCGCTTTGGAGGATGAGCTCCCGGGCGTGAAGAACCTGAGCATCGCCGTGCGCAAGGGGCGTGACGGCATCCGCTTCCTGCGGAAGATCGTACCGGGCGGCACGGATGACAGCTACGGCATCGACGTGGCAAAGCTCGCCGGTCTGCCGAATGCCGTCCTGAACCGTGCAAGGGGCATCCTTGCGGGGCTCGAAACGCAGGCGGAACAGGCAAAGCACCATACCGCCGGGGAGGAACAACAGCTCGGACTGGCTGCCCAGCAGGAGGCACAGATCCCGAAGCGCCTGCGGCAAATGAATTTAGCGGAGCTCTCCGACAAGGAATGCCGGGAGTTCCTGGAAGATCTGCAGGGGATGCTGGAATAAATGTACCGGTGCTTCGGAGCGCTGCTTGTCGATCAGATACTGCTCGGTGGATACGGGTGGAACGGAGGAAAATTTGGAAAAAATCAAAAATCTTCTCATTTACGCCGGATTGGATCCGGAGACGTTTGATTCAGTCAGAACGGAATGGATCGGCTATAACAAACGGAACCTGATGATCTATTCCGCAATTGCCACCTGTGTATTTGTCATCATGGTCTTTGTCAATATTTTCTCAAAGAAGGTCGAGCCCTCCTACAATTACTATTATGCGCTCCTTGCGATCCTGACAGCGATCATTTTTCTCTGTGCGAAGGTCGTTCTGGATCGGACACCGGGGCTGACGCTTCCGCTGTTTTACATGTTCATGTGTGTGATGTACGGGTTCGCCATGAGGATCACAATGCTGCATGACGATGTGAACACTGTGGTCGCTGTGGCGCTGCTTCTGGTGGCACCGTTTTTATTCATTGACAGACCGATCCGTCAGATCATCCTGACACTGGCGGTGCTGATCGCCATGAACGTGGTGTCTCATATCTCCAAGAAGCCCGACATCGCTGTCATTGACATGTGGAACAGCATTCCGATCGGCGTTGCGACGATGGCGATCGAGATCGTGCAGATGCGGGATAAATTCCAGGGCTTTGCCAATAAGGGCAGGATCATCTACCTGAGCGAGACGGATGTTCTGACCGGAACCAAAAACCGGAACACCTATGAGGATCGGATCCTGAGAGAGTCGGAAAAGAGTGTCGAGGGCATGGTGATCGTCTATGCGGATGTTAACGGTCTCCATGAGATGAACAATACCAAGGGTCATGCGGCAGGCGATGAAATGCTGAAGACCGTGGCATCTGCCCTGATCGACAGCTTTGGCAGCGACAATACCTATCGGATCGGCGGAGATGAATTTGTTGTCGTCCTTTCCAGCGGCTCGCTGGAAAAGACCCGCCGGGAGATGGACAGGATCACCGGGAAACTGGAGGAAAAGGAATACCATATCTCCGTTGGTGTTGCCGCAGGAAGCAAGGAAAGCAGCGACCTTCCGGGTCTTGTGAAGACAGCAGAGCACGAGATGTATGACCGGAAAGAAGAGTATTATCGCACAAACAACATCAGCAGACGCAGGGTGCGGACTTCATAAGGCGAATCCCTGACAGGATCGGAGGAACCCCCATGAATGAGAACGAACCAACAAAAACCATCGCCGAGGATCTGATGCTCGAACAGCTCGCACCCGGCGAGGAATACAGACCGGTCGATCCCAAGCGGGATGACAGCTATCAGCAGGCAAAGGAGCACATGGCAGAGACCTTCGTGCAGGCTACGATGGAAAAACAGCGCAAGGAACAGAAGGCGCTCGGCATGGCGATGGAATGCATCATCATCGCAGGGCTCTATCTGCTGATCTGGATGCTGATCTCTGCTGCGGTCACGATCGCAAATGCGCCGGCGGCAATGCATCTTCTGAATTGTCTGACACCGCCGGTGTACGGGATCGGAAAGCGTATGCTGATCGAGAAGCTCCCCTTCCGGGAAGCGGCATCGGAGTGCAAGTTCCATTTCATCGCATCGGCGGTGCTGCTGGTAGTCGGGATCGTCCGCCTCGTTGTCGGTTATTGATAGGAAGCTGCTGCATGCAGCACCATTTGAAAGGAGAACACTATGCCCGTCATCAACGTCCTCGATAAATCCGTATCCGAGCTGATCGCAGCCGGTGAGGTCATCGAGCGTCCGTCATCCGTCATCAAGGAGCTGGTCGAAAATTCCATAGATGCAGGGGCACGGCATGTCACCGTCGAGATCAAGGACGGCGGCACCTCCTTCATGCGCATCGTCGATGACGGCTGCGGCATGGCAAGGGAGGACGTGCCGACGGCATTTCTGCGCCATGCCACGAGCAAGATCTCCGAAAAGGATGACCTTGACAGCATCCTGACGCTCGGATTCCGGGGCGAGGCGCTGGCATCCATCGCCGCCGTGGCAAAGGTCACGCTCATGACCAAGCGCCCGGAGGACGAGTACGGCACCCGCTACGAGATCGCCGGCACCGAGACCGGAGAGCCCGAGGAATGCGGCTGCCCGAACGGCACGACCCTTGTCATCAAGGAGCTGTTCTTCAACGTCCCCGCCCGCCGCAAGTTCATGAAGCGGGATTCGGCGGAGGGCGCTGCCGTTTCGCAGATCGTCCAGAAGATCGCCATTTCCCACCCGGAGATCGCCTTCCGGTTCCTGAAGGACAACAAGCTGATCTTCCACACGGACGGCACAGGCTCGCTGCTGTCGGTCATCCGCGCGGTGTACGGGCGGGAGTTCGCCTCGGGGCTGATCCCGGTGGATGCCGAAACGGACGGCATCCGGGTACACGGCTATGCGGTGCGCCCGCTCTACAGCCGCCCGAACCGCAGTTTCCAGACGTTTTTCGTCAATTCCCGTTATGTCCGCTCCCGTGCGCTGACAACGGCACTGGAGAGCGCCTATGATAATCTCGTGATGGTCGGGAAGTTCCCGGCATGTGTGCTGATGCTCGAAATGCCGCCGGATACGCTCGATGTCAACATCCATCCCGCCAAGGCGGAGGTGCGTTTTTCGGACGAGAAACGGGTCATCAATGCGGTCTATTTTGCATTAAAAAATGCAATGCTGACCGAGGGTCTGATCTATGAACTGAAAGCCCCGGAGCGCGACTGGTATGCCGGAGCGCCGGAGCCTGTCTATGAGCAGAGACCGCTTGTTGCCGAGCCCCCGAAGCCCGTGCTGCAAGCCCCCGCACCGCCCGTCGCCCCCGCACCGCCGCAGCCTGCGCCGGAAAAGCCCGCAGCTGCGCCGCTTTTGTCCGGGGATATGCCGTTCGGACTGCCGCCGGAGGTCGCACCTGCGCCGCCCGTACAGGAACCGCATGTGTCCTCCTTTGCGGAGCAGTCGCCGCCGAAGGTCGCCGTATCATCCGGAGATTTCCCGCTGATCGACGCATCCGACGATACGGAGGAGTTTCCTGAGACACCGACGCAGCCTGCACCACAGCCCGTATCCATGCCCGTTCCGCCGTCCGTGCCGGAGGAACCGCCTGTGCAGGAGCTCCAGACAGAGCCGTTCCCGGACGTGAAGGTCGTGGGGGAGCTGTTTGCGAATTATATCCTGGCGCAGTCCGGGGATACATTCATCATCATCGACAAGCACGCTGCCCATGAGCGTGTGATCTTTGAGCGGCTGCGGAAGGAGAACTGCCGCCAGTACCGCCAGATGCTCTTAGAGCCCTGCCGGGTGCTGCTCACAACGGACGAATTTGACGCAATGGAGGCGCAGACGGAGCTGCTTGAACGGCTCGGCTTCTCGTTCGATTTCTCCCGCCGTCCCTATGCCGTGACGACCGGAGCACCCATCTTCTTCGACGGGCTCGACCTCGACGAGATCGTGCAGGAGCTGGCGCACAATCTCTTCCTCGGGAAGATCAACCCGCAGTCCCATGTGCTCGATGATATGTTGCATGAAATGGCGTGCAAATCCGCCATCAAGGCGAATGACAAAAATTCCATCGAGGAATTGCAGGCGCTCGCCGAGCGTGTCTGCAATGACGAGAGCATCCGCCACTGCCCGCACGGGCGGCCGGTGATGTTCACCATGTCGAAATACAACCTCGAACGGCAGTTCCGGAGGCGGGTATGACAGAGAAACCAAAAGTCCTCACCGTTGTCGGTCCGACGGCTTCGGGCAAAACGGCGCTCGGCGTGGCGCTTGCCAGGGCATACGGCGGGGAGGTCATCTCCGCCGATTCCATGCAGATCTATGAAGGGCTCGACATCGCTTCGGCAAAGCCCACGGAAGCCGAGATGCAGGGCGTGCCGCATCATCTGATCAGCGTGATACCGAGGGATCACCGGTTCTCCGTGGCGGAGTATGCGGGGCTTGCCCATGCGAAGATCGCCGAGATCACAGCACGGGGGCATCTCCCGGTGATGGTCGGCGGCACGGGGCTGTATGTGGATACCGTGCTCGGCGGGATGGATTTCCCGGCGGAGGAGCAGGACACCGGTATGCGGGAGCAACTGACACAGCGGCTTGCCGTGGAGGGGAAAGAGGCGCTCCATGCGCAGCTCGCCGCCCTCGACCCGGAGGCAGCTGCTGCCATCCACCCGAACAACACCGTCCGGGTCATCCGGGCGCTGGAGGTCTGCCTGACAACGGGCATGACCTTCACGGAATATAAGCAAAAAAACGCCGCCCGCCCCTCGCCCTATGACGCTTTGTACATCGGGCTCGACTGGGAGCGGGAAGTGCTCTATGACCGGATCGACCGGAGAGTCACACAAATGGCGCAGAATGGGCTTTTAGAAGAGGTAGAAGCCGCCATGCAGCAGGAGACTGCCACGGCGGGCGCTGCCATCGGTTATAAGGAGCTTTTTCCCTATTTTGCGGGGGGAAAGCCGCTTGATGAATGCCTGGACGACATCCGGCGGGAAACACGGCGCTATGCCAAGCGCCAGCTCACCTGGTTTCGTCGAAATGCTCAAATTCATTGGTTAAAGATGTGCGAAAGTGACGAAGTGCGAAAAATTTTGGAAAAAGCGCAAAAAATCATAGCCAAAACCAAATTTTTATGATATAATGGGTAATAAGTGCTTTTACAGCAAGATACAGAAGCACTTCAGATGCAGCAAGGCTGCACCAGAAAGGAGAAAGCAATGAACAAAATGATGAACCTCCAGGATACATTCCTGAATCAGGCACGCAAGGAGCGCATCCTCGTGACCACCTACCTTGTCAACGGTTTCCAGTGCAAGGGCATCGTCAAGGGATTCGACAACTACGTCGTGATCTTCGATTGTCAGGGACAGCAGCAGCTTGTCTACAAGCACGCTATCTCCACCATTGCGCCCTCTCGTCCGGTATCCATCCTGGACAACGAGCCCGAGAAGAGCGAATAACGGAGTCTGCCTATGTACAACGGAATGATGACGATCGTTCTCGTCGTTGTGGCGATCTTTGTCATCCTGACGGTGGTGAATGTGGCATACCGTGCCGTGAATGTGGATTATGTCACCGAAACAGCGCTGGTGTCCGTGGGAACGGATTCCGAGCGGGTCAAGGGCGTGTTCGTCCGGGACGAATCGGTGCTGACCTACAAGGGCAGCGGCGTCATCAGCTATGAGGTCGCCGACGGCGGCAAGGTCGGTGTCGGCAGTGTGATCGCCGGGGTCTATTCCACCGAGAACCAGATCGAGATCAAGCAGCGGATCGCTTCGCTGAAATCGGAGCTGGCGCTCATGGAGCGGATCTCCAATCCGGGAACGACCCAGACGGCACAGCCCTCCGGCATCTCCGAGCTGTTCACGCAGAATTACAAGGAGTTCCTGTATGACCGTGAACGCTGCGATCTTGAGGAGCTGCAGGAAAAGCGCGGCGACATGCTCGTGCTGCTCTCCACCTACCAGCTCGTAACGGGCAAGGACAGCAGCTATGCCGTCAAGATGGAGAAGCTCCAGGCGGAGATCGCCGAGCTCGAACAGGCGCAGGAAACGCCCCTGCAAACCATCACGGCGGAGGATGCTGCCTATTTCGTGAGCTATGCCGACGGGTACGAGGACTCGCTCCGCATCGGAGATGTGCCCAGCCTGACACCCGAACGGATCGAAGAGATCACGGACAACCCCGGCAACGAAAACGGCGCTATCGGCAAGCTGATCGACAGCTACCGCTGGGTGCTGGCGGCTGTGGTGGACAATTCCGAGAAGATCTATAACAAAGGCGATATGGTGACGCTGAAATTTGCCTCGACCTCCGAGACGGTCCGTGGCGAGATCACCATGCTCAACAGCTCAGCCGGTGCGGACAAGACCGTGATCGGCGTGACCTGCCAGTCCATGTCCCACGACCTGGTGCAGCACCGGGCGGAGACCGTGGAGATCATCCGCGGCGAGTACCAGGGCATCATGGTGCCCAGAGATGCGCTGCATTTCAAGGATATCACCGGTGAGGACGGCAAGTCGGAGCGTGTGCGCGGCGTATACGTTCTTGACGGCGAGCAGCCGGAGTTCCGGAAGCTGGACGTCATCTACGAGGGCGCTGACTATGTGATCTCTGCACAGACAAACGAAAGCGGTTATCTGATGCTCTATGATTCCATCATCAGGAAAGGAATTGATGCGGATGGACAGTAAGCTGCAAACCGTATGCGAGAACTATGCCCGCATCCGGGATGAGATCGCCGAAGCTGCCGTGAAGAGCGGCAGGAGCCCGGAGGACATTGCCTTCATGGCAGTGACCAAGACCGTGGATCCGGCACTTGTCAATGCGGCGATCGACTGCGGTATCTCCCTCCTCGGTGAGAACCGGGTGCAGGAGTGGCAGTCCAAGAAAGACGCCTATCGTCCGGGCGTGCCGGTGGATTTCATCGGGGCGTTACAGGCGAACAAGGTCAAATACCTGATCGGACAGATCCGGCTCATCCATTCGGTGGATCGGATGTCTCTGGCACAGGAGATCGAAAAGCAGGCAGCCAAGCACGATCTGACACAGGAGATCCTCCTTGAAGTCAACATCGGCGGCGAGGAGACCAAGAGCGGCGCAGAGCCCTCCGAGATCCCCGCACTGCTCGAACAGATCAGCGAGCTCCGGCATGTACATGTCTGCGGACTGATGACCATCCCGCCTCCGACGACGGATACCTGCTATCTGGAAGCGATGCAGGAGCTGTTCCTGAAAACGAAGGAGCTCCCCGGCGCAGATATGCGCATCCTCTCGATGGGCATGTCCGATGACTATGCCGATGCGATCCGCTTCGGATCGAACCTCGTGAGAGTTGGTTCTGCGCTCTTCGGCGCAAGGACTTACAAATAAAACCATTCTGGTGTCCGTATGCACCGTCATAAAAACAATTGCTCATACGGAGAATAGGAGAAAATCATGGAAATCTTCAAGAATATGAGAGAATTCTTCTTCCCCTCGGATGTACCGGAGGGCGGTTCCTCCGCACCGAATCCGGAAGTATCGGCACCGCATCACGGGATCGAGGAGATGGAGCCCCAGAGAGAGACGTCTTCCAATATCGTCAATATCTCTGCAACGGCGCAGCTCCAGGTCGTTCTTGTAAAGCCTGAGGTATTCACTGATGCCAAGGCGATCGCAGATCACCTGATCGCTCACAAGACCGTTGTTCTGAACCTTGAGACGGCTTCTCCGGAGAACAGAAGAAGAATTATCGACTTCCTTGTCGGTGTTTCCTATGCCATCGGCGGCAGCCTGAAACCGGTCGCCAACCTGACCTATATCATCACTCCGTACAACGTCGGCTTCATCGGCGACGATCTGGCTGCTGAGCTGGAGAACAACGGCGTGATCATCTGACACCATGCAGCAGCAGGAAGCTGACCGCATCCTCATCGCCCATGTTCAGGACATGGTGCGGCGGGGCGCATGGCGCAGCTTTACAGCATTTTTGGACATGCGGCAGTACACGCTTCTCAAAGCGGAGCTGCGGGCGGGATGCTACCGCTTCTTCGGCGGCTATCCCGATGCGCAGCGGGAGATACTCTGCATCCATCCGGAGGACATGCCCCCGGCGGATGACGAGTACCCGATCTCCTGCCTGACCTTCACCTTCCCGGAGGCTTTCCCGCTGACACATCGTGATGTCCTCGGCAGCCTCATGGCACAGCAGGTGGAGCGTGACACGGTGGGCGACATCCTCGTGGAGCCAGGGCGTGTGCAGTGCTTTGTCACGGGAGCAGCGGCTTCCGTTGGCATGAGCCTGACAAGGATCGGCAGAGTCGGCGTCAAAGTGACGGATACCGAGCCGTTCTCCGGCGATTTCCGGCAGGAAACGAAGGAGATCACCGGCACGGTGGCATCTCCGAGACTCGATGCGGTACTGCGGACGGCACTCAACCGGGGACGGGGACAGTGCCTGGAAATGATCCATGCAGGGCTTGTGACCCTGAACTATCTCGAATGCACCGACCCGTCAAAGCTGCTTTCGGCGGGTGATGTCTTTTCGGTGCGTGGCAGCGGCAAATTTGTCCTGCGGGAGATCGGCGACATGACCAAGAAGGGGCGCCTTCGGATCGTGATCGACCGGTTTTTATAGTGAACGCCAAAGAGGATTTGACGCTCACTATAAAAAAGGAAGTACCTCGCATAACAGCGGCATTTTGACAGCGGAAAGTTCTACGCTGTAGTATTATAAGAATCACATAAGGAGTGAAAGGAACATGTTGACAGCAAAAGACATCAGAGAGAAGCGCTTTGAAAAGGCTTCCTGGGGCTATCGTCCGGAGGACATAGACGAGTTCCTCGGTCAGATCGAGGCAACGCTCCAGGAGTACGAGAACGAGCGTGAGGACTCTAACCACAAGATCACCGTTCTTGCTGAGAAGGTACGTGAGTACATGAAGGACGAGGAGGCGATCAAGGATGCACTGCTCGGCGCCCAGAAGGAAGGCCGCCGCATCATCGCAGAGGCTTGCGAGAAGGCAGAGCAGATCACCGATAAGGCAAAGGAAGAAGCTGCTGCCCTGATCGACGAGACCACCCGTCAGCACGAGGCACTGCTCGAGCGCAACCATGCCGAGATCACCAGAGAGCAGGATGCTCTTGCCGAGGCAAGAAGACTCGTGGCTGAGTTCAAGCGCAGCCTGTTCGATATGTACAAGAGCCATCTCGAGATGATCTCTGCACTGCCCGAGGAGGGCGACAACTTCCCTGCTGCACCGCCCGAGGAAGAGCTCCCGCATCCGCCTGCACCGGCTGTACAGGAGAATGCAGATGCCTTTGAGGCACGCTTCGGCGATCTGGCAAGCGAACAGGTCGATCTGAATAAGTAAACAGCGCTGCCCCGGAGATACCGGGGTGCGTTTTTCGGATATTATACGAAAGGGGAAACACCACCCATGGCACAGGATTTCAAGAAAACCATGAACATGCCGGAGACCGCATTCCCGATGCGTGGCAATCTGCCCAAGCGGGAGCCGGACATCCTGGCAAAGTGGGAGACCGAGCGTCTCTATGATATGATGATGCAGAAGAACGCAGGCAAGCCCTCGTTCATGTTCCACGACGGCCCGCCCTATGCGAACGGCACCATCCACATCGGCACCGCACTGAACAAGACCCTCAAGGACTTCATCTTCAAGCAGAAGAATATGACCGGCTACTATGCACCCTATGTGCCCGGCTGGGATACTCACGGTCTGCCGATCGAGCTGAAGGCGCTCAAGGAGATGGGCGTGGAGAACGGTGCAATCCCCCCGGTAGAGCTGCGCAAGGCGTGCAAGGAGTTTGCACTGACCCATGTGGAAAACCAGAAGAAGCAGTTCAAGCGTCTGGGTACCATCGCTGACTATGACCATCCGTATCTGACGCTGCGTCCGGAGTATGAGGCACGTCAGATCGAGGTCTTCGGCAAGATGATGAAGGACGGCTACCTCTACAAGGGTCTGAAGCCCGTGTACTGGTGCCCCGACTGCAACACCGCTCTTGCGGAAGCCGAGATCGAGTACGAGAACGATCCCTGCAACTCCATCTTCGTGAAGTTCCGTGTGACGGATGACAAGGGCATGTTCACTGCTCTGGGTCTTGACCTGAGCAAGGTCTACTTCGTGATCTGGACGACCACGACCTGGACCATCCCCGGCAACCTGGCGATCTGCCTTGGTCCGGAGTACAACTATACCCTCGTCAAGAACGGCGACGAGTACTATGTCATGGCAGACGAGCTCGTGAAGGGCGTCATGGAGACTGCCGGCATTTCCGACTATACCACCGACCACATCTTCACCGGCGCAGAGCTCGAGGGCATGAAGACCCAGCATCCGCTGTATGACAGACCGTCCCCGATCATTGTGGGCGACCATGTCACGCTCGAAAGCGGTACCGGCTGCGTTCACACCGCTCCCGGCTACGGCGTAGAGGACTTTGAGGTCTGCAAGAATTATGATGACATCGGCATCATCGTATGCGTGGATTCCAAGGGCTTCCAGACCGAGGAAGCAGGCGAGTTCGCCGGTCTGAACACCGACGATGCCAACAAGAAGATCGCAGAAGCGCTCGTAGAAAAGGGCGCTATGCTCGCCATGCAGAAGATCGTCCACCAGTATCCGCACTGCTGGCGCTGCCATTCCCCGATCATCTACCGTGCGACCGAGCAGTGGTTCTGCTCCGTCAACGGCTTCAAGGATGACGCTGTCAAGGCGATCGAGGATGTACAGTGGATCCCGGCATGGGGCGAGGATCGCATCAAGGGCATGGTACGTGACCGCTCCGACTGGTGCATCTCCCGTCAGAGAACATGGGGCGTTCCGATCCCGGTCGTTTACTGCAAGGACTGCCACAAGGCGATTGCAACGGACGAGACCATCAAGAGCATTGCTGATGTCTTCCGCAAGGAGGGCTCTGATGCATGGTGGACAAAGGACGTTTCCGAGCTGATCCCGGCAGATACCAAGTGCGAATGCGGCTGCACCGAGTTCGTCAAGGAATATGACATCATGGACGTCTGGTTCGATTCCGGCGTTTCCCATACGGCAGTGCTCGACAACTATGACGAGCTGACCTGGCCGGCAGACCTCTATCTCGAGGGTGCCGATCAGTACAGAGGCTGGTTCCAGTCCTCGCTGCTGACCTCCGTTGTGTACAAGGGCACCGCCCCCTACAAGGCTGTCTGCACCCACGGCTGGGTCGTTGACGGCGAGGGCAAGGCAATGCACAAGTCCCTCGGCAACGGTATCGCTCCCGAGGAGATCATCGAGCAGTACGGCGGCGACATCCTCCGTCTGTGGGTGGCATCCTCCGACTATCACAGCGACATCCGCATCTCCAAGGACATCCTGAGCCAGCTCTCCGACCAGTACCGCAAGATCCGCAACACTGCCAAGTTCATCCTCGGCAATTTCAGCGACGGCGAGACGGTCTTCGATCCGGCCAAGGACAGCGTATCCTTCGAGCAGCTCGAGGAGCTCGACAGATGGATCCTCATGCGCCTCGACGAGCTGACCGACAAGGTCAACGAGGGCTATGCTGCATATGATTTCCACATCGTCTTCAAGGCGATCCACAATTACTGCACGGTTGATCTTTCCAGCTTCTACCTCGACATCGTCAAGGACAGACTCTACTGCGAGAAGGTCGATGCACCGACCCGCCGTGCCGCACAGACCGCTATGTATATCATCCTCGACAGCATCACCCGTATGGTAGCGCCCATCCTGAGCTTCACCGGCGAGGAGATCTGGCAGAACATGCCGCACCGTGCCGAGGACGATGCCAGAAGCGTCTTCCTGAACCAGTTCAATGCCAAGACCGGCGTTGCAGTGGATGATGCCTTCCGTGCAAAGTGGGACGAGATCTATGCCCTCCGCGAGACTGTCAACAAGGCACTCGAGGAGAAGCGCAACGAGAAGCTCATCGGTAAGCCCCTCGATGCCAAGGTGACCCTCACCGTGGCAGACGAGCAGACCGCAGAGCGCCTGCGCAGCTATCCCGAGCTCAAGGGCGTGTTCATCGTGTCCGCTGTGGAGATCGCAACCGGTGCAGTGACCGCTGAGGGCGGCGTAGACGTGACCGTCGAGAAGGCGCCCGGTCAGAAGTGCGAGCGTTGCTGGTGCTTCTCCGAGGAAGTCGGCAAGATCGAACTGCACCCGACACTCTGCAAGCGCTGCGCAGAGGTACTTGGTTAATCAAGCTATACGGCGGCTTGCCGTCCGGACGGACGGTGAGCCGCTTCTTTTCTGGGGCAACACTGCACAAAGACCGCCTGACGGCTCAGCACGCCATCTGTTTGCATCTTTTCTGCCATCTTGCCCAATTCCTCCTTGCGATACAGCAAGTATCGCTTCGTCGTCATTGCACAATCTGACAAAAAATCTGCTGCACATCTGACGCACTGTTCTTTGTGCAGCGTTGCCCTACTGAAAGGAGAAACCATGCTCATCATTGCTTGTGTCTGCATCCTTGCCATTGCCGGTCTGGATCAGCTCATCAAGGCGTGGATCACCGCCAATTTTCAGCTCTACGAGGAGCGCCCGTTTCTGCACATCGGGAGCCTTGACATCATGCATCTGAAATACATCGAGAACACCGGCTCGGCGTTTTCGAGCTTTTCCGGACAGCGGGTGCTGCTGCTGACGGTGACGGGCATCGCCACGGTCGTGTGCATTTTCCTGCTCATCCGCTATGCGCTCAAAGGCAGACCGCTCCTGTTCTGGAGCCTGACCATGATCATCGGTGGCGGCATCGGCAACATGATCGACCGCATCTTCCACGGCGGCGCCGTGATCGACTATCTCGATCTACAGCTCTTTGACTTTGCGATCTTCAACTTTGCCGACTGCTTCGTGACCGTCGGCACGGCGCTGCTCTTTGTCTACATCCTCTTCTTCATGGACAAGAAGAAGCCCACGATCGAGGAGGAGCCGCAGATCGAACCCCCGCAGGAGGAGTCCGAGCATGATGACGAGGCATGAGCTGATCTTCCCCGCCGAAGCCGAGGGCACACGCCTTGACAAATGGGCTGCCACGCTCGACCTCGGGCTGACACGCTGTGCCGTGCAGGGGCTGATCGCCGCAGAGCATGTGCTCGTGGACGGCAAGCCCGTGCCGAAGAACTGCCGCCCGAAGGCAGGCGCTTCTGTCGTGATCGAGGTGCCGCCGCCGGAGGAGATCGAGATCATCCCGCAGGACATCCCCCTCGACATCGTGTATGAGGATGATGACCTGCTCGTCGTGAACAAGCCAAAGGGCATGGTGGTACACCCGGCAGCGGGGAACTATGACGAAACGCTCGTGAATGCGCTGATGTTCCACTGCAAGGGGAGCCTGTCCGGCATCAACGGCGTGATCCGTCCGGGCATCGTCCACCGCATCGACAAGAACACCTCCGGGCTGCTGATCGTGGCAAAGAACGACACCGCCCACCAGGGGCTTGCCGCACAGATCAAGGCGCATTCCTTCACACGGGAATACGAAGCCATCGCCGTGGGGCGCTTCCGGGACGAGACCGGGACGATCAATGCGCCCATCGGCAGGCATCCGGTCGATCGCAAGAAAATGTGCGTGACCGACCGCAATTCCAAGGAAGCCGTGACGCATTACACCGTCATGCGGCAGTTCCGGGAGACCGCCTATCTGCGGTTACAGCTCGAAACAGGCCGTACCCACCAGATCCGTGTACACTTATCTTATATAGGACACCCGATCTACGGCGACGACATCTACGGAAAAGCCGTCAAGGGCACACAGGGGCAATGCCTCCACGCCCGGAAGATCGGCTTTGTCCATCCGATCACGGGGGAATATCTCGAATTTGAGCGGGAAGCCCCGGCATATTTCCAGAAACTGCTGCAAAGAATGGAGAACGAGCATGTTTGAGAATCCTGCAAAAATCTGTATCATCACCGACCTCGATGGGACATTTTTGCCCAAGAGCAAGGTGCCGCTGCCGGTGGATCTTGAAGCTGTGCGGAGGTTTGAGGAAGCCGGCGGCATGTTTACCATCGCCACAGGCCGTACCGTGCAGGCATCCCGGCGCTATCCCGAGGAGCTCGGGCTGAAACGGCCGATCATCACTTTCAACGGTGCCGGCATCTGGGATCCGATCGCCGACAAGCTGCTCTATGTCCATCCGATGCCGGAATCTGCCAAGGAGGATGTGAAGAAGATCCTGGCGGAAAACCCGCATGTCGGCTCCGAGGTGCTGGGCACCAACGAGACATGGGTCGTGAGCGATTCCGAGACAGAGCGGGATCATATCCAGCTCTGCGGCATCACGCCGAAGTTCTGCCCCATCGACGATGTGATGGGTGAAACATGGCTCAAGGTGCTCTTTGCGATGCATACCGGCGAGATGCCGGATTTTGTCCGCTATATCGACGAACGCAGCTACGAGGGCGTGGATTTTGTCCGCTCCGAGAAGCGCTATTACGAGATTTTGCCGGCAGGCGTGTCGAAGGGCTCCGCCTTGCAGGCATACCGGGAGCTCCCGGGCATGGAGGGCTTCACCTTCGTGGCAGTCGGGGATTATAACAACGACATCGAAATGCTGAAAGCGGCGGACTTTGCCGTCTGTCCGCAGAATGCGACCCCCGATGCCAAGGCAGTCGCCGACCTTGTCCTCGACCGTACCTGCGAGGAGGGCGCTATGGCGGAGCTGATCGGGCGGATCCTGGATAAATGACGTCCCCCCTTGCATTCTGCGTCAGAATGTGTTATAATATTAACAGACCGTAACCACCAAATCATTAACGGAGGTATACTCATGGACGAAACGATCAAAAAGCAGCTTCAGAAGACGGCTGTGAACATCCGGATGGGTGTTCTTACCGGGACATTCCACGCCAAGTCCGGTCATCCGGGCGGCTCCCTGTCGATCGCTGACCTGCTGACCTATCTGTATTTTGCAAAGCTGAATGTCGATCCCAAGAATCCCGACATGCCCGACCGTGACCGCCTCGTGCTGTCCAAGGGACACACGGCACCGGCACTCTATGCAGCTCTGGCAGAGCGTGGGTTCTTTGATAAGAAGGAGCTCGAGAGCCTGCGTCACATCGGCGCAATGCTCCAGGGTCATCCCTGCATCCACACCCCGGGCGTGGACATGAGCAGCGGCTCCCTCGGACAGGGCATCTCCGCAGCCTGCGGCATGGCACTGGCAGGCAAGCTCGATGCGGCACCCTATCATGTATATACCATCCTCGGCGACGGCGAGATCGAGGAGGGTCAGGTCTGGGAGGCTGCGATGTTTGCGGCGCACTATCATCTTGACAACCTCACCGCCATCGTGGACAACAACGGTCTCCAGATCGACGGCAAGATCACCGAGGTCTGCTCTCCGGAGCCGATCGACGAGAAGTTCCGTGCCTTCGGCTGGCATGTGATCGTGGTGGACGATGCGCATGATTTCGACAAGATCGAGGCTGCCTTCAACGAGGCAGAGACCATCGTGGACAAGCCCGTCGCCATCATCCAGAAGAGCGTCAAGGGCAAGGGCGTTTCCTTTATGGAGAACCAGGTAAGCTGGCACGGTGCAGCACCGAATGCCGAGCAGTATGAGCAGGGCATGAACGAGCTGCGTGCAGCGTTAGCAGAATTGGAGGGCTGAGAGATGGCTGATGTGAAGAAGAAGGCGACCCGTGAGAGCTACGGCGAGGCGCTGACAGAGCTGGCGGAGCAGTATCCGGAGCTGGTCGTTCTGGATGCAGACCTTGCGGCAGCGACCAAGACCGGCATTTTCAAGAAGGCATATCCGGACAGATTCTTTGACTGCGGCATCGCAGAGGAGAATATGATGGGCGTGGCAGCAGGTCTTGCTGCGGCTGGCAAGATCCCGTTTGCATCGACGTTTGCGATGTTTGCGGCAGGCAGAGCCTATGAGATCGTGCGCAACTCCATCGGCTATCCGCATCTGAATGTGAAGATCGGTGCGACCCATGCCGGCATTTCTGTCGGCGAGGACGGCGCCACCCACCAGTGCAACGAGGACATCGCCCTGATGCGTACCATCCCGGGCATGACTGTCATCGTGCCTTCGGATGATGTCGAGGCAAAGGCAGCCGTCAAGGCAGCCCTCGACCTGAACGGCCCGGTCTATATGCGATTTGGCAGACTGGCAGCGCCGATCCTGAATGACCCGGCGAACTACAAGTTCGAGCTGGGCAAGGGCATCACGCTGCGTGACGGCAAGGACATCACCATCGTGGCGACCGGTCTGATGGTCGGCGAAGCAGCTGCTGCGGCTGAGACACTCGCTGCGGAGGGCATCGACGCCCGTGTCATCAACATCCACACGATCAAGCCCCTCGACAAGGAGCTGATCTGCAAGGCTGCGCAGGAGACCGGCAAGATCGTCACGGTCGAGGAGCACAGCATCATCGGCGGTCTGGGAAGCGCCGTGGCGGACTGCGTCACAGAGTGCTGTCCGGTACCGGTCATCAAGATCGGCGTGAACGACGAGTTCGGTCACTCCGGCCCGGCAGTTGACCTGCTCAAGGAGTTCGGTCTGTCGGCGGAGCATATCGTTGAGATCGTCAAGAAGGCACTGAACAAGTAAATTTTACAGAAAAAGCCCCTGAGCCGATACTCGGGGGCTTTCATCATGCAGATAGGGCGTAAAATAGGCAAAATAAAACGCCCCAAGCAAATGCTTGAGGCGTGGCGTGCCTGAAGGGACTCGAACCCCCGACCTACTGGTTCGTAGCCAGTCACTCTATCCAGCTGAGCTACAGGCACATCGTGTCAACAAATATTATTATAGCACATTTTCATCGGTTTGTCAATAGTTTTTTCAAATATTTTTTGCCTCGGAGGGGCTTTTTCTAAGCCGCTGTGGAAGGATCCCACACACAAGCCCCCGCCGGAGACACCAGCGGGGGTCTTGATGCTCAGTTCTTAGTTAACGTTCAATCCGTCAGTGATCAGGTGGTAGAAACGGTAACGCCATCGACGGTTGACAGACCGGGCTTGGTGGTAGCGTGCTTTACATCGTTGCCGGTCGGATAGGAACCCCAGTAGTTGCCGTCAGAAGCCAGAGTACCAACGCAAGCACCAGCATTAACAGCAGACTCAAAGGTGTACTGCGTCTTCTTAGCGCCATCGAAGAAGTCCTCAACTGCAGTCTTCAGAGTAGGGTCAAGATCAGCGTGAGCCTTTACACCATTGTAGGTGCTCATGGTCTTGCCCTGGGAGTCCATCTCGATCAGGGAGGTGTTTACTGCATCGAAATAGTCCTTAGCGTTTGCGTTCATAGCAGAAACCTTGGACTTCTTAACGTAACCCAGCAGAGACGGTACGAGGATTGCGGCCAGAACACCGATGATGGCGATTACAACGATCAGCTCTACCAGTGTGAAGCCCTTGACGTTCTTTCTTGTTTTCATA
>JAIKWY010000075.1 GCA_024684395.1 Oscillospiraceae bacterium | reverse complement strand
CAGCATAAGGCTAAAAGATAAGAGCGGGTCAAGGGGGCGCATTTTACTGCACCATTCTTTTCGGCAAATGATCGACATAGCGAAATGCATGACAAAAGCACCGCAGAAGGCGCATCCTTCTGCGGTGCCGGTTATTCCTGTGATGCTCACGAGTCCGAAGCAGATGCCTCCATCACGAGTGCCTCTGCCGCATCCGGCATCAGCGGTCTGCCCCAGATGAATCCCTGGATAAAGTCGCAGCCGATCTCCCGCAGCGTTTCGAGCTGTTCCGGCTCTTCCACGCCCTCGGAAATGACATCGAAGCCCATGATATGCCCCATCGAGATGATGGCGGCAACATACTGCCGGGAGGACTCGCCGGTATTCATCTTGTCGATGAAGGATTTGTCGATCTTCAGCAGATCGGCAGGGAAGCGGTTCAGATAGCTCAGCGAGGAGTACCCCGTCCCGAAGTCGTCGATGGCGATCTTCAGCCCCATGTTCCGGAGCTCGTCGATGCATTGCAGTGCCTTGTCCACCGACTCGATCATGATGGACTCGGTGATCTCGATCTCGAGCTTGTCCGCCGGGATGCCGCTGACCCGCAGCAGCTCACGGATCTCATCGAGGAAGTCGTTCTTCATCAGATGCCGGACTGACGCATTCAGACTCAGCGTCAGATCCAGGTCGGTCTTTTGCAGGAGACTGCTGAAAAATGCAGCTGCCTTCCGGAAGACGGTGATGTCCACCTGGTCGATCAGCCCTACCTTTTCCGCCACCGGGATGAACTCACCCGGCGAAATGAAGCTGCCGTTCTGATCCTTCATACGTGCGAGTGCCTCAAAGCCCCGCAGCTTGTGATCCATGTCATACTGCGGCTGGAGGTTGTAGTAGATCGTATCGTTTTCGAGCGCTTCCCGGATCTTGTTCTCAATTTCGAGCATGTGCTCGTTCCGGAGCAGCCCGGGCGTATAGCGCAGGATATGGTCGCTGCTGTGTGCCTTCTTGATGGCATTCATCGCCGCATTGGCATGGGTGATCAGCGCATCCGCCGTCCCGGCATCCGTGGGATATTCCGCATAGCCGAAGCTGGCGGTGACATAGAGATCGCAGCCGTCAATGGTCAGATGCTCACTGAGCGCATCGGCATATTTTGCCACGGCATTCTGCAAGGCTTCCTCCGACGGATAATCACAGAGCACCAGCATGAACTCGTCGCCGTTGATCCGTGTGATATAATCCGGTCGATGCGCAGCGGCGATGGCTTTCCAGCGGGAAGCGACCTCGATCAGCACCTGATTGCCGGCATCCAGACCGAGCGTATCATTGATGCTCTTGAAGTGGTTCAGGTCGATGGAGACCGCCGTGAAGGTGTTGTTTTTAGCGATACGGTCGGCGATGTAATCGGTGCAGGCAAAGCGGTTCGGCAGCCCGGTCAGGGCATCGGTATAGCTCATGTGTTTGAGCCGCTGCATGGCTTTGTACCGTGCGATATGCGAGGAGATGAAGAACGTGGTCAGTTCGAGCGTCTCCTTGATGCGTCTGGTCTGGTTCGTGTCAAAATTCGTCGCCCAGATGAAGCCGAGCACCTCATTGCCCTGCCGGAGCGGGAACAGCACAACGCTCACCACGCCGGCTTCCATAAGCGTCAGATACCAGGGATTGTTGATCCGGCTGTAATAGTCCATATCTTCCTTGTTCTGGATGATGATGCAGTCGCCTTCCTCCCCGATCATGCCCATCCACGAGGATGCGATCTCATAGAAGTTTGGGAACTGCGTGACACGCTTCATGGTGCTGTTCTCCCTGAAATCCGTGGCAAGGATGGAATACTGCGCTTCTTCATGGTTGATGAGAAGCACCGTGCAGCATTCGGCGCTGCATATCCGGCGGATCTCGGAGATGACGCCCTCCATCGCATCCTTGAGGTTGTTGGCTCTGTGCAGCTTGATGCAGGTCTTGAGGACATCGTCGGATGACCGGGTGGCGTCGATCGCATCCAGCACGGAAGCCGCCGTATTGCTCGGCGTGGCGGTGTAGAGGCAGTAGGCGTGCGCCTCGTCTTCATAGGCGACCGGCATCACATAGATGTTGAACCAGATCTCCACATTGTGCAGATGTGCATAGGTATGCACCTCCTGCTTCCGGACAGCCGCACGGCAGCACACATCCTCAAAGCTGCGGTTTTCCGGGAAATATGAAGTATAGAGCGCCCCGGACACAAAGGAAGCATCCGGTTCGGTGCCGGCACTGCCGTCCTGGATCCGCTTCTCGATCATATCAAGGTATTTCCGGTTCACAGCGACAAAACGGATGTCGCCGCAGCTGCCGTCTTTTTTCTTTTCGACAGATACGATACATGCCGGCGAAATGAATGCATCCGCTAATTTTTGGAAATCCATAGGAACTCCTTTCCGTCATTGTCTGAGCTTGTCTGGGAAAAGGATCTTATATTCCCTTTCATTATACACGATATCATCGAAAAAAGCAATAGAGAATGTGTGAACGTACAGGGATACACAGCCATGAAAAAATAAAAGCATCGCAAGCCAAAGCTTGCGATGCTTACAGGACAGGGGCACCAAGATTCGAACTCGGGACACGTGGTTTTGGAGACCACTGCTCTACCAACTGAGCTATACCCCTATCAGCGACTATATTATTATAGCACATGCCCTATGATTTGTCAAGAGTTTTTTTCAAAAAAATCAAATTTTTTTTCAAGCCTGCAAGATGCTTGACAACCCGGCTTGAATCGGCTATAATATAGTATATCTGACCGGAGGTGAGATCATGCTCCGTGAATTGTTCCGACCCAAAGACCATTCCCGCCGCTGCGCCATGCTCGATACGATCCGGGGCTTTACCGTCATCAATATGGTATTGTTCCACGCAGCATGGGATCTGGTGTATATCTTCGGCGTGAACTGGCAGTGGTACCACGGACAGGGTGCCTATCTCTGGCAGCAGTGCATCTGCTGGACGTTCATCTTCCTCTCCGGCTTCTGCGCCGGCATGGGAAAGCATACAATCCGCCGGGGAGCGGTTGTGTTCGGCATCGGCGCCGCCATCACGCTCATCACAGCACTGTTCATGCCGGAGGAGCTGATCGTGTTCGGCGTGCTGACGCTCATCGGCTCGTGTATGCTGCTCGTCGGGGCAGGGAAGAGCATCCTGCAAAAGATCCCCGCGCCGCTCGGGCTCGCTGTCAGTGCCGTGCTGTTCACGCTGACCAAGGCGGTCAATGACCATGCGCTCGGACTGCTCGACCATCCGCTCATCACGCTGCCGGATGCGTTGTACCGGAACTATATCACCGCCTATTTCGGCTTCCCGCAGCCGGGCTTCTATTCGACCGACTATTTTTCCCTGATGCCGTGGCTGTTCCTCTTCCTGACCGGCTTCTTCCTCTACCGGCTTGCCGGTGAGAAGATCCTACAGGTCAGGTGGAAGGGCATCCCGCCGCTGAATTTCATCGGCAGACATGCGCTGGAGATCTATGTCGTGCATCAGCCCGTGATCTATGGGCTCCTGCTCGCATGGAACGCACTGCTGCGGTAAGAAAGGAGCTGCTATGGCTTCGTCAAAGGATTATCTGACATTTGTAATGGATCAGCTCTCCGGGCTGGAGGAGATCACCAGCCGCCCGATGATGGGCGAATTTCTCCTGTATTACAGGGGAAAGCTCTTCGGCGGTATCTATGATGACCGTCTGCTGGTGAAACCCGTTGCCCCCGCTGCGGCGCTTCTGCCCGATGCGCCCCGGGAGCTGCCCTATGAAGGGGCAAAGGAGATGCTGCTCGTGGAACAGGTGGATGACCCGGCATTCCTGGAAGTTCTGGTCACTGCCATGTACGATGCCCTCCCCGCACCCAAGCGGCGGAAATAAGGCAATAGGATCCTGATCGTATCCTTTCCCCTCCGAAGTGGGGGAGATACCAAAGCCATATGAAACGTTATGGTGCGGGATCAATGAAAAAACAAATCGGAGGTGCAGATCATGCACGGAAAGATCATTGTTATCGAGGGACTGGACGGCTGCGGCAAGAGCACACAGCTCGAACTGCTCCGGAAGCGTTTTACCGACTGCCGGTTCCTGACATTCCCCAACTATCATTCTCCGGCAGGTGAGATCGTGACGGAGTATCTGGACGGCAGGATCCCCGATTCCGACCCGACCCACAGCGCCTATTCGGCAAGCACGTTCTATGCAGCCGACCGCTATATCAGCTACCGGAAGGACTGGTACGTGGACTACACGAGCGGCAGGCACATCCTCTCCGCCCGGTATACCACGTCGAATGCCATCTACCAGATGACCAAGCTCCCGCCGGAGGAGTGGGACACCTACTGTGCATGGCTCTATGACTATGAATACAACAAGCTCGGCATCCCCGCACCGGATCATGTGATCTTTCTGGATGTACCGGTGGAGGTATCGCAGCGCCTGCTGAACGAGCGCTATGCCAGGACGGACGGCAAGAAGGACATCCACGAGGCGGATCCGGACTACCTGCGCCGCTGCTTCACGGCAGCACAGTATGCCGCAGCACACGATCCCTATGCCGATTGGAATACGATTGACTGCTGTGAAAACGGCGAGCTGCGCACCCCGGAGAGCATCCAGGCGGAACTGGCAGCGAAGATCGGGGAGATCCTGCAATAATAGCTGCTTCGCACGGAACGTGCGTGCAATAGATCCTACCCGAAGGAGGTGAAAAGAATGAAGTACATTTGCGATGCATGTGGCTGGGAGTACGATGAGGAGCTGGGCGATCCGGAGAACGGTATCGAGCCGGGCACCAAGTTCGAGGACCTGCCGGAGGACTATGAATGTCCGATCTGCGGCGTTGGCAAGGACATGTTCTCTGAGGCATGAGCTGCAACAGAAAAGCCGGTGCAGGGTCGCACCGGCTTGTTTGTTCTGAAAAATGCAAAAAGCACTTTTATTTTCATAAAAAATGTGGTATAATACTTATGCGTTCCGCTTCTTGTGGATGCTCTCCTCACTGATCTTGATGAGATTGAGCAGCGAAGAGGAATACTCCGGATAGGTCTGCGAAAGGATCGCCGTGGTGAGATAGAGGACATCGTGATCCTTCACGTAGTCGTTCTCGCCGATCGGGATACCGCTCGATGCCGCCTTGATGTTTGCCTCGTTCATGCTGACGATGGCGCTGGCGTCATCATTCGCCACGACCTTCGGCACGGAAAAGAGCTTCTGGTCATTGTGCGGATTGGCGTTGTAGACGATACGGAACAGCTTGTAGACATTGAGCATCAGATAGGACGAGATCTCCTTGATGAGCGTGATGCTGTCCGCCTTCTGTGCCAGTGAGAACAGCAGGCTGATGGAGTTGTTGATGATCTTGCGGTTGAACGCCACGACCTCCGGGCTCGGCATACTGTTGTTGCCGTCGTCATCGGGAATATCCTCGATCGAGAGCGTGCGTCCCTCCGGCTCCGGCGTTCTGCCAAGCAGATAATCGCAGGAAACGCCATAGTAATCTGCGATCTTTACCAGAAAATCCAGACCGCATTCCCGGATACCTTTTTCGTAGTGCGAAAGCAGTGCCTGTGAAATGCCGAGGTCGGCAGCTGCCTGCTTCTGGCTGATCTGGCGCTCCTTGCGCTGCAGAGCGATGATTCTGGGAAAATCCGAATTCATGGTAAAGCTCCTTCCTGGTGTGAAGTGTTCCTGTGCTGCAAAACTGCATCCCCTTGCACAGAATTTGCCTACTTATATATTATACCGCAAATTATACTTTCTGTAAATAGCGCAAATCGTGGAAATATGATGAAAATATCCATTGCCCGTTGTGCAAAAACACGATAGGCACAAATAATATACAATCGTTTTGTCGATCATTAACAAGGAGGTCATTATGAAAGGATACCATCTGAGCCTGTACCGCCACGGACGTACCCGTGCGAATGACGAAGGCATCTACATCGGGAGCACGGACTATCCGCTGACCGACATGGGCAGCGCCGAGCTCTCCGGCAAGCTGGACGAATACGAATACCCC
The DNA here is from genome assembly GCA_024684395.1 of Oscillospiraceae bacterium. Lineage (GTDB taxonomy): Bacteria > Bacillota > Clostridia > Oscillospirales > Ruminococcaceae > UBA3855. The sequence goes on along the minus strand of JAIKWY010000075.1, from coordinate 4,396 downwards.
CGTGTGCAGCGTGTCTACAGCAGCCCGCTCTGCCGCTGCACCGAAACGGCAGAGATCCTCTTCCCGGAGCACGAGATCTACACGATCGAGGAGCTGCGGGAGCTGAATTTCGGCTTGTTTGAGGGAAAATCCGCCGTTGAGCTGGTCGGGCGGGAGGATTACCGCACCTGGATCAAGGGCGGCGCCCCCGATGTCCGTCCGCCGGAAGGGGAGAGCGCCGAGGAGCTGTGCATCCGCTCCTACAAGGCGATCGGGCGCATCCTCATGGATATGATGGAGAACGACTTCAGCCACTGCGCCGTCATCACCCATGCGGGCGTCATCAGCAACCTGATCGCCTGCTTCGGACTGCCGAAGATCCCGGCGAAGGATCTGCACTGCGAGCCCGGCGAGGGCTTCGAGATCCTGCTGACCGCACAGATGTGGCAGCAGGCACAGGCATTCGAGGTGCTCGGCATGACGCCCTATTCCCGGGGCTGACCCCTACATAGCGGCATTGCCGCAGAAGGGGGAAACTATGGGATACTATCGGGAACTGCATCATTTCGCCCGCAAGGCGCTGCGGGGGCGGTATCCTGCCGCATGGGCAGCTGCGATGCTGCCGCTGCTGCTCCGGCTCTCCGGGCTGCTGGCACCGGCGATGTTCGGGGCATACTGCATCCGGAAGGGCGTACTGTCCCCGGCTGGACTGTTCACCGACCGGCTTTGGGCGCTGACAGCGGCGCTCTGGGGGCTGCTGACGTTCTGCATCCGCATCCCGGTGCAATGCGGCACCCGGAGCTGGTTCACGAGCCTGACGGAGCTGGAACGACCCGGACAGGCTCGCTGCTTTTTCCCGACGGCAAAGCGCTATTTCCATGCGCTGTACTTCTTCGGAACGGTCGCATTGGTGCGGTTTCTGGCTGCACTTCCCGCAGCGGCAGCCTGCACCGGAACGCTGTGGCTGCTCCAAAAAAGCAGCGGGATGCCGGAGGGCGGGCTGTGGCTCTTTGCCGCCGTGCAGGGGCTGACAGCCGTATTCTGGGCAGTTCTGTGGTATCTGCGCTTCTGCGTGAGCCTTGCTGCCGTCTCGCATCTGTACCTTGCCGATCCGCACAGGGGCGTGCTCCGGACGATCCGGGATTCCCGCCGGATGCTGCACGGGCATTGTCACAGGCTCATAGCCGTGGCGCTGCCCTATGCACCGGCAGCCTTGCCGCTTGTCACGATCCCGTTCCTGCTCCCGTGTCTGGTGACGGATCTGACCATCTTTTTGCAGCTGCGCATCCGGGAGTATGAACAGGCTGCGCAGATCGGAGGTGCCTATGTCTGAACTGAAATACACCGTGCAGCGGGATGCCCCCTGTACAGCCGGACAATTCCTGCGGGGCGACTGCGGGATGTCCCGGCGGCTGCTTTCGCATCTCAAGGTCACGGGCGGCATCACGCTGAACGGGCAGATCCTGCGCAGCATCGACATCGTGCAGCCGGGTGATGTGATCTGTGTGCGGATGGATGATATGCCAAATATCACGCCGAACCCCGCACTTCATGCAGAGCTGGTCTATGCGGATGAGGAGCTGCTCCTGTTCAACAAGCCCGCCGGGATGCCCGTGCATCCGAGTCTGCACCATGCGGACGACACCCTCGGGAATGCCTTTGCAGCGCAGTTCCCCGGCATGACCTTCCGTCCGGTACACCGGCTCGACCAGGATACCTCCGGGCTGGTCGCCGTGGCAGCCAATCCGCTCTCCGCCTCGACGCTCCCGGGACGGCTGCACAAGACCTATCTGGCGCTGGTCAGCGGTTCTCCGCCCGATGCCGGCACGGTCAGCGTCCCCATCGGAAGGCTCCCGGGGAGCATCATCGCACGGAGGGTCGATCCGGACGGAAAGCCCGCTGTCACGCACTTCCGGACGCTCGCACGGGGGAAATACGCCCTCGTGGCGCTCGACCTCGAAACGGGACGCACCCACCAGATCCGGGTACATATGGCGCACATCGGCTGTCCGCTCGCCGGTGACAGCCTGTACGGCGGCTGCATGGAGGACATTTCCCGTCATGCGCTGCACTGCGCCGTGATGGACTACACCGACCGCCACGGCACGGCGCACCGGATCACAGCGCCTCTGCCGGAGGATCTGCGGCGGCTGACCGACCGTGACATCACGGATCTGCTCTGATATGATGGAATTACATAGCAACAAAAGGAGGACGCCTGTGCTGCGCCCTCTTTTTTATCCCTCTGCCATACAAACAATTGTCATGTTTTTAGTTAAAACTATTGACGAACTCTGTTACATATGCTATAATAAATGCAATGGACTGTCAAAAGATTCGGGAGCATTTGCACAGTACAGGCTCCTTGTATCCGTAAAAAAACAGACGTAAAAGCGCAGATCGAATATATCCAACAGGAGGCGAATCATTATGAAGATCCTATTGATCGGCGGTACAGGCACGATCAGCATGGCGATCACACGGCGGTTTGTACAGCAGGGGCATGAGGTGTTCCTGCTCAACCGTGGCAGCCGCTCGGCAGAGCTTCCGGATGGCGTAAAGGTGCTGCACGGCGACATCAGCGATGAGGCGGCAGTCAGAAAGCTGCTCGAAGGCATGAGCTTTGACGTCGTGGGCGAGTTCATCGGCTTTGTCCCTGCACAGGTGGAGCGGGATGTCCGGCTGTTTGCGGGGAAGACCCGGCAGTATATCTACATCAGCTCCGCATCGGCATACCAGAAGCCGCTGTCCGATCCAGTCATCACCGAAAGCACGCCGCTTTCCAACCCCTACTGGCAGTATTCCCGTGACAAGATCGCCTGTGAGGAATACCTCATCGACCAGTACCGGAAGAACGGTTTCCCGGTGACGATCGTCCGCCCGAGCCACACCTATGACGAGCGCTCCGTGCCGCTCGGCGTCCACGGGAACGGCGGCAGCTGGCAGGTCATCAAGCGCATGACAGAGGGCAAGCCCGTCATCATCCACGGCGACGGAAAGACCCTCTGGACGATCACCCACAACAGCGATTTTGCCAAGGCATACTGCGGTCTGGCGGGCAATCTCCATGCCATCGGACAGGCGTACCACATCACCTCCGATGAGAGCGTGACCTGGGATCAGATCTATGAGATCATTGCCGATGCGCTCGGTGTGAAGCTGAATGCCGTGCATATCCCGTCCGATTTTCTGGCAGCCGTCAGCGACTACGACCTCGAAGGCAGCCTGATCGGCGACAAGGCGAACACCGTGCTGTTCGACAATTCCAAGATCAAGCACGCCGTGCCCGATTTCACGGCGACCGTCCGTGCCGATACGGGCATCCGGAACACCATCGCCTACATCCTTGCCCATCCGGAATACCAGAAGGACGACCCGGATTTCGACAGCTGGTGTGACCGTGTCATTTCTGCCTATCAGACATTGAAGGAGGATCTTTCCCATGAATAATTTCCAGTTCTACAGCCCCACAGAATTTGTCTTCGGCAAGGAAAGCGAGAAGCTTGCCGGTCACTATGTGAAGAAGCACGGCGGCACGAATGTTTTGCTGCACTACGGCGGCGGCTCTGCCATCCGGAGCGGACTGCTCAGCCGTGTGAAGGAGTCTCTCACCGCTGAGGGCATCGCTTTCACGGAGCTGGGCGGCGTACAGCCGAACCCGAGAGATACGCTCGTGTACGAGGGCATCGACCTCTGCCGTGAGAAGGGCATCGACTTCATCCTTGCGGTCGGCGGCGGCTCAGTCATCGACTCGTCCAAGGCGATCGCTATGGGCGTGCCCTATGACGGGGATTTCTGGGATTTCTACAGCGGCAAGAACAAGCCGAAGGCAGCGCTCCCGGTAGCGACCGTGCTCACCATTGCCGCAGCCGGCAGTGAGGGCTCCGGCGACTCCGTCATCACCAAGGAGGAGGGCGGTCTGAAGCGTGGTGCAGGCTCCGACCTGATCCGTCCGAAGTTCTCCATCATGAATCCGGAGCTGACCTGTACGCTCCCGCCGTACCAGACGGCATGTGGTGCCACGGACATCATGGCGCATGTATTCGAGCGCTATTTCACCAACACGACCGAGGTCGAGATCACGGACAGGCTCTGCGAAGCCGTTCTGCTGACGATGGTGAAGGAAACGCCCCGTGTCATTGCCGATCCTGCCAATTATGAAGCCCGTGCCAACATCATGTGGGCAGGCACGGTCGCACACACGAACATCGTCTGCGTCGGCAGAGAGCAGGGCTGTAACAGCCACGGCATCGAGCACGAGCTGTCCGCGCTGTAGGACTGCGCACACGGTGCAGGACTTGCTGTTATCATGCCGGCATGGATGGAGCATGTGTATCCGCACAACGTGCTGCGATTTGCCCAGGCAGCGGTGCGCATCTGGGGCTGCCAGATGGACTTCGAGGACCCGGAGAACACG
>JAIKWY010000117.1 GCA_024684395.1 Oscillospiraceae bacterium | reverse complement strand
CGACATTGAGGAGAAGCTTGACGAGCTGAACGATGCCGCAGAACAGCTCTGCGACGGCAGTTCCAAGCTCTTTGACGGCATACAGACACTTTCTGACGGTACGATCGAGCTTTCCGACGGTGCCAAAACACTCTCCGACGGCGCAGGCTCTCTCTCTGACGGTGCGGCACAGCTCTCCGGCGGTGCCAAGAAGATGGCAGACGGCTGCAAGAGCGTTTCTGACGCCACTGCACAGATCACCGGCGGCATCAGCTCCGCCAAGACCGGTGCAGGTTCGCTGCTGGACGGCATCACCTCCGTCCGGGACGGTGCTGCTTCACTGTCCGAGGGCATCGGCTCCGCCAAAGAAGGCGCCTCACAGCTGGACAACGGTCTGGCACAGCTCAGCACCGGTGCCGAGGGTCTGACAAACGGTCTGGGACAGGTCAGCACCGCAGCAGGTCAGCTCTCCGCCGGCATCACGGCTGTGAAGGACGGTGCCGGTTCTCTGTCCGAGGGCATCGGCTCCGCCAAGGACGGTGCCGGTCAGCTTGCCGAGGGCTCCGCATCGCTTGCAGGCGGTCTCGAGCAGGTCGCAGGCGGCATCGACAGCGCTGCGGCTTCGCTCGATGCGACTGTTGCTGCCAACGAGCAGGCGCTTGCCGCCTTGCAGGCAGCGTATGAACAGGCGCCCTCCGAGCAGCTTGCGGTCGCCATCGGAACGCTCCAGCAGACCATTGCCGGACAGCAGCAGATCGCCGCTTCCATGAAGGAGGGCGGTGCGCTGAAGGACGGCGTCAGCGGGCTTCAGAACGGCGCCGCATCGCTCCGGAACGGGCTCGAATCCCTCTCCGGCGGTCTGAGCACGGCACAGGAGGGTGCCGCATCCCTCTGCGAGGGGCTGAATGCGGTGGATACGGGCAGTCAGGCACTCTCCGAGGGCATCGGGCAGCTCAGTGACGGCGCTGCACAGCTCGGAAGCGGCATCGCCAATGCCAAGAACGGCAGCAGTACGCTGTCCGGCGGCATGGATGCGCTCTACAACGGCGGTACGGCTCTGTATGACGGTGCCGTGCAGCTCTACGGCGGCGCAGACCAGCTCAGCAGCGGCATGGGCACGCTCTATGACGGCAGCATGAAGCTCGCCGAGGGTGCCAAAACGCTGTACACCTCCGGGCTCACGCTGGCAGAGGGCGCAGATTCCCTTGCGGCAGGCTCCGACAAGGTGGCAGACGGCGCATCTGCGCTGTATGACGGCACTGTCCGGCTCCGGGACGGCGTTGCAGAGCTCTCGGACGGCTCCGGCGAGCTGAATGACGGTATGCTGCGCTTCAAAACGGATGCCATCGACAAGCTGAACGACCTCTACAACGACAAGGTCGCAGCCGTTGCCGAGCGGCTCCGTGCAGTCGGCGAGGCATCCCGTGCGTATAAGAGCTATTCCGGCATCAGCGATGCAATGGACGGGCAGGTCAAGTTCGTCTATACGATCGAGGGGATCCGGTAACAGATTATTTTTCCATAGCATATAACAAAGATCACCTGCTGCGTTTTCCCACAGCAGGTGATCTTTTCGCTCATAGACATCAGGGATGCCGGTATTGCCCGTGCTTGTACGAAGCGCCGTAGCGGATCGCAAATTTCGGGCAGCGGTGCAGACAGCCAAGGCACATCGTGCAGCGCTGCTTCACCCAGACGGGCTTGCCGTTCTGCATCTGAATGGCATGGACAGGGCAGTTTTTCGCACAGAGCCCGCAGCCGATGCACGTCTCCCCGACCTCAAAATGCGAGGTCTTCCGGAGCCGATCATAGGCAGGGCGATGCACCAGACATGTGAAAAACGGCGGCTCCATCTGCATGAAATTGCCGGTCTCCCTTGCCCGGATCTGTGCAATGACCGTGCGGAGCTTTTCATCCGCCCGGGCATTCTCCGCAGCGACCTTCTCCGGGTCGGAGAGATCGAACCACGGGGTGAAGTTGTCGGGCATCCGGATGCTGAATTTCGCATCGAGCGGTCTGCCGAGGTACTTCTCCGCAAAATATGCCGAATTCCCGGGCGTTGTGCCGTAGGTCGCAAGGAAGAACGTATAGCGGCTCCGGATCCTGACGTGCCGCAGGAAGACATCCACGATATCCGGCAGCCCCCATGCATAGGTCGGACTGACGATGCCGAGCACCTCGCAGTCCGGGAGATCAAGCTCCCGCCGCTGTAAGCAACCGAGCATGGAAACGGCGCTGTCCTGTGTCGCTCCGGCGATCTGCTCTGCAATGTACCGGCAGTTCCCTGTCGATGAAAAGTAAAAGATCATGGTCATCCCTCCCGATCCTATTTTGCTGAAACAGCAGACGGTTCATCCGCACTTCTTGCAGACGACCGTCATTTTCATTTCGCCGTCCTCTGTCTCCGCAAAGATGTCGCCGCCCATCTCCTGCATCAGGCGGGAACAGATGTACAGCCCCAGACCGCTCCCCTGCTTGCTGCCGGTGTTGGAGCCGCGCCAGAAGCTCTCGAAGATGTGCGTCAGCTCCTCCTCCGGGAGGGTACAGCCGGTGTTCGCCACGGTGATGAGCCGGCAGTCCTCCTCATCGGCAAAGCTCACGGAAATGCGCTTCCCGTCGCCGTACTTGATCGCATTCTCGAAGATATTCTGCAAGACCTCCTCGAGCCGGTCGGGATCGCCGGAGAGCATACAGTCACGATACTCGCCGATCTGCAATTCCGTCCCGGTGACGGCGAGCTTGTCCGCATAATAGGCACTGATGCGGGTGACGATCGAAGAGAGATAGAAGTCGGACAGCTTCACATCGAACTGCATGAAGTCGTTGTTCAGGGCGTGGATCATCTCGCCGAGCCGTGCTTCGATCTCGTCCGCCTTGTCGCTGATGTTGTGATAGGCATCCAGCGTCTTTTCCTCGTCAAACAGCCCGCGGGAGAGCCCTTTCGCATAGAGCTTGATCGCCGCAAGGGGCGTTTTGATGTCATGGGAGAGAGAGAGCAAAAGCGTTTTCTCCTTGCGGACACGTTCGAGCTCATTCGTCTTGGAATGCTCCAGCTCGCCCCGGAGCATGTCGAGCCCCCAGATGAATTTCCCGAAGTAGCGGCTTTTGTCCTCCTTCAGAGACTCCGTGAGATTGCCTTTCGCAAGCTGCATGGGCAGATCCTTCAGGTTGGCGAACTGTTTGAGGATCTTCTGCCGGATGTGGAGCAGTACGCCCATGATGATGACGAGCAGCCCGAGCAGCATCCCATCCACGATGAAAAGCAGCGTGCTCCGCTTCTGCTCCGTCTCCACATAGTCGATCCGGTACAGCGTACCGTTGACCTCCCGGAGGAGGTATTCGTTGTCACGGTCATAGAAGCCGCTGCTACCGTCATAGACGGCGATCCCCGTCACCGCCGGATAGTCTGCCGCATCCGGCATTTCACCCTGCAAAATGACCTGCTCGATGCGGTTGGCATCCACAAGGTACTGCCGGCTGCGTTTGTCCTTGTTCAGCAGGAGCACATCCGTCACGATCATGACCACGAGCATCAGCAGCGGCACGAGCACGAGCAGCCTGTCATAGTGCTTCATGCTCAGCCCTCCCAGCGGTAGCCCTTGCCCCAGACGGTGAGGATGCGCACGGGCTTGGCGGGATCCGGTTCGAGCTTCTGGCGGAGCCATTTGATGTGGACGGTGAGCGTCTGCGGCTCGGATTCGCTGTCAGCACCCCAGATGCGGTTGAAGAGCATGTCCTTGGTGAGCGTCTGACCTTTGTTTTCGATGAGCAGCCGCAGCAGCTCAAATTCCTTCGCCGTGAGTGGGAGGGGCTTGCCGTCCTTTTCGGCGGTGCCCTGTGCGATGTTGAGCGTCAGGTCATTCTCGGTGAGGACATCCCGGGCGAGACGGCGCTTGAAGATGCCCTTGATCTTGGCGATCAGAATGTCGATGTCATAGGGCTTCTCGATGTAGTCATCCGCCCCGAGCACGATGCCGCTGAGCTTGTCCTCCTTGTCCGCACGGGCGGTCAGGATGATGATGGGCGTGTTCTCGACCTCCCGGATCCTCCGGCAGACGGCAAAGCCATCCATCCCGGGGAGATTGATGTCGAGCAGGACAAGCCTTGCCCCGTATTTTTCATACAGGGACAAGGCTTTTTCACCGGATTCTGCTGTGCTGACGGTGTAGTCCTCCGCCCGGAGGAACTCACTGAGCAGCCCGCAGAGTTCTTTGTTATCTTCCACGATGAGAATATCGACCATAGATGTTCTCTCCTAATTTAGATTTCAAGGGATTATTGTTACTGCACCCGTGTCTGAAACACCAGAGAACTGCAAGCGGTTTTCAAAGCGGCGCACCATTCTCTGCGAAGCGACCTGCCAGCGGGGGCTCCCCCGCCGCACCGCTTACCAGCCCATTTCGAGGAGCCAGTTATTCAGCGCCCGTTCACGGTCACGGGGCAGTGCGGTCTTATCTATATTATACTCCCCTTTGATGTTCCCGTCAACTATGTACAGCACTCTTGTGCATTTTGCTGCGACTCTTGCGTCGTGGGTGACGAGCATCACGGTCGTTCCCTCCTCATTCAGCTTTTCGAGCTCCTCCATGACCTCCTCGGAGGATGTCCGGTTGAGGGCGCCGGTCGGCTCATCGGCAAAGATCATCTGCGGGCGGTTGATCATGCTCCGGCAGATGCACGCACGCTGGAGCTGACCGCCGGATACCTCGTTGATGTCGTTGTCGGCGATCTAGCTGATGCCGAGCTTGTTCATAATCTCACGGACACGGTCGACGGTATCCTTGCGGGATTCCTTGATCTTGTCGGACTTCACGGCAGGGAGGATGATGTTGTCGAGCACGGACAGGCTCTTCATCATGTACATCTGCTGGAAGATGAAGCCCATGTCATCCAGACGCATCTGCGCCAGCTCGTGATCCTTGAGCTTCGCCATATCTCTGCCGCAGAAGCTCACGTCACCGGCGGACATCCTGTCCATGCCGGATACCGTGTAGAGCAGCGTCGATTTGCCGGAGCCGGACGGCCCCATCACGGCGACCATTTCGCCGGGGTAGATCTGGAAGCTGACATTGCGCAGGACATTGTTCTGGCGCTTGTTGACGATGTAGGTCTTGCAGAGGTCATGGACATCGAGGATGGGGGCTGTAGTTGTAGTCGTCATAATGATCTTCTCCTTTCATTGAGGGGGACTTATTCAATATCCGCCGTATCCGAAGCCTTGATGCTTCCGGTATACAGCGCAGTCAGGGCGGCGGTGACGATCACGATGGCAAGCACCGTGACAGGGAGGATGAGGTAATTATCCATCGTGTTGATGCTGACAACAATGGTCTTGACGGAGCCAAGCATCTGATAAAGCGGCGCCATGATGAGCCGTGTGGCAGGTGCGCTCACGAGTGCTGAAACGGCAACGGATGCGCCTGCGATCAGGACAAAGCGCAGGACATGCACACCCACGACCGAACGGTTCCGGAAGCCAACCGCCTTCAGGAGGGCGATCTCCGTGCGCTCCTTCGAGATGAAGCTGCGTTCAAGCAGGACGGTCATCAGGATAATAATGATGAGGGAAACGGCAAGCGTCAGATTGCGGACACTGAGGAGCGTATCGCCGACGCCGGTGCATGTCTCGACATATTCACCGATGGTATAGACCTTCTTGGTGTCAAAGAGCTCCTGCACTTTCTCCCGGCGCATCTCGATGGTCTCGGCATCGGGATGATCGGTGAACGTGATCTGATGGTCATCGACCCACTGCATTGCAGCGTGGGGCGGCTCTGCGCCTTCATAGAAATACCCGGTCATGCCCAGATTGTTCATCGTGTCGAACAGCGCTGTGATGATGTAGTCGCCTTCCTCGCCGCCCATTGCAAGGTGGATCGTGTCACCGATGCTGACACCAAGCTCGTTGGCGACAACGTTTGTGACGGCGATCTCATTCGGGTACTGCGGTGCAGTGCCGTCGCTGTAGACATAGTCTGCGACCTCGGTATCGGCACAGTGCATGAAGCGGACTGATGTGGACTTCTCCCCGAAGCTGACAGCGGTGTTGTACGATCCTTTGGTGGTGACAACAGCGGGCATGTGATCGTCTGCGAGGATCTGTTCGATTTCCCGGTTGGCTTCTGCAATGGTCATGCCGCCTTTGAGGATCTCCGACTCATAGATCTCTGTTTCCAGATACAGATCACTTTCGGTGAGGGAGCAAATGCTGATCATCTTCGGGCTGGTGAATGTCTCCGCCATGTTGGACAGCATCATGACGAGCATGGCGCAGAGCGTGAAGACGACAATTAAGATCGCCGACTGCTTCGGGGCGCTGATGACATTATTCAGCGAGAGGAAGCCGGATGCACCGAGCGGGGTCTTGCCAAGGCTGAGGGAACCGTGCTTGCGGAAGCGCTCGCCGGTCTGACCGCTGCGGACGGCATCAATGGGCGTGAGCTTCCTGATGCTGGCGGTGCAGCTGTAGCAGAACAGCACCACGATGCCGATGATGATGACCGTGCAGACGATGCCGGACAGCACCGGATGCGCATTCCCGAGCACCATGCTCCTGCTGACGGAATCCATCAGCAGCCCGCCGAACGGGAACGATGCTGCAAAGCCGATCAGTGCGCCGATCACGGCAATGCCGAAGTACTTCGCCAGATAGAGTGACCGGATGGAGCTGCTGCGCAGACCGATCGCCTTCATCACGCCGATCTCACGGAACTCCTCCTGGATCGTAAAGCCGATGGTGAAGCGGAGCACCACGAACGAGATCAAAATGAGGAAGATGCTGACCACCATGATGATGCCCGCAGTCAGCATCTCCGGCATGTAGGAGAGACGGATGGTGGCACGGGGGACATGGAACTGACAGCCGGCAACCGTGCTGAACAGGTCGGCAGCGGTCTCGTTGTCGGTGTCGATGAGATACATGCCGCAGCGGTAGCTCTGGCGGATGCTGTCGATGGCGTAGAACTGCGCAAAATCGTCATCATTCAGGATGCAGCGAGGACAGCCGACCATCGAGGAGCCGAGGACGGCGTCCTTGCAGATGCCCGCCACTTCTAACGTAAGGGTTTCGCCTCCGACCTTGACAGTGATCGTATCGCCGGGTGCGGCACCGAGCTTGTCCATTTCAAAGCTCGTCAGCAGGACTTTTCCATGCTCGACTGCGGTGATCGTCTCGTTGTTCAGGTCGTAGCAGTTGACCTGCATGGTGCCCACCGACGAGAGCACCAGCTGCCCCGGCTCATCCATGGCATTGCCGTTGCAGGAGAGCTTGTCGGGCGTGAACATGAGGACGGTCTCACGCTTGAAAGCATCGACCTTATCGTTGTCACGGAGCAGATCGGCAAGCGGCTCGCCGTCCTCCGGCTCCAGCACCATAGCGACATGATCCATCATGCCCGCCATGTCAAGGTAGCGGTCAAGTCCGCCGACAACAGAGAGGATGTTGTTCACACTCGATGCAAAGAACATCGTTGAGAGCACCACGAACAGCAGAATGATGCAGTTCATGGTCTTTTTGCGTTTGAGGTCTTTTTTCAGGATATTCAGATACATACGACGCATCTCCTTTCGTTGTATCCATTCTAACACGGAAAATATTAAAGAATCCTTAAATGCCGTTCTTTGCCTGTTTTCAGGAGGAATACTATAGAAAATGTACTAAAGGACAACTCTAAAAGCCCCTATTTTCCACGCCATAAATCCCGCCAAGACAAAAACAGTTTGCTTCTATAAGTTGTATATTTTGATGATAATGACCGTTATCCTGTTTTTTTCACCTGATTTACGTCACAATATCATGTATCATAAAATGCGGCGATCCAGGCGCTCCACGAGATGGTGCCGTCCTGACCGGATACCTGCTCCCATGCATATCAAAAACAGCCGTCCGGGGCTGTTTTCTTATATAGGATAAAAAAGCCGAGGGAGCATCTGCTCCCTCGGTTTTGCGTAAGTCATGCTGTTGTTGCCGGCGTATCCCGATCTTCCTTCCGTAAACCAACTCTTACATTACCCTTATGTTTTTTCTACCATATATATGTGTATTTGTCAAGCATCTCCTCAGAAAAATTTGACACTTTAAAACGGTAAAACATGGTAATACTGCCCGATGCCGTCCGCCTTCTGCCGCAAATTTCCTGTCATACCCTGTCCGTTTTCCGCATATGCTCTACCAAAGCTCCCCCATCCTACAGAGATCAGGTGATAATTATGAAAAATCCCAACTTAGCGAAACGCATCGGCGCCGTCCTTGCGGCGATCACCCTCACGGCGGCAGGCGCATGGTATGCCGCAGACCGTGCGAAGCTGAATGTCCTCCAGACATCCGGGAGCGCCGGCGAACGGCAGTTCATCATCCTCGATGCAGGACATGGGGCGTCCGCTTAAACCAAGTTATCCTCTTTGTACAGGATCCGGCAGGCGGATCATCCGCTCCTGCATCGCAATAAACAGAAAAGCGCATTGTCTCAAGCGGAGACAATGCGCAATATCAGCATTTTTATGGTCTGTTCCGGCGCCCGGTCATTCCACGATCTCAGAAAACACCTGCCGCAGCAGATCCCGGGAGCCCTGCGCCGCCTGGATCGTGGCGATCATCAGCAGATCCGGGTCGCAATGATCAAAGCGGAGCTCTCTGCCGGTATTCCGGACAAGGAGCGTCATAAACAGCCGCAGCGTCCTTCCGTTCCCCTCACGGAACGGATGCAGCTGGTTCAGGTCGTCATACAGCTCCGCCAGTTCGTCTGTGAAAGCATCGCCGGACATGCCGGTCAGGTAGTCCTGCTGCTGCAATCTTGTAAAACGCAGCACACCGATGCGCTCGATCTCCTCGGCACGGCAGAATACAAAGCCCTTTTTGGAGATGGTGATCCGGCGTACCGTGCCCGCCCAGTCATACAGGTCACAGAACAGCGACCGGTGCAGTTCTTTGTAGTAGGCGAAGTCCACATGCTCAAATACGGCTTCTTCCTGCAGCTGCGCCGCAAGTCCGGTGACGAGCTTCTGCTCGACCAGAGAGAGCTTTTCCTGTTCATGGATATCCAACCGGTTGATCAGGACTGTGGTGCCGGGATAGCAGTCCTCCTGCGTGCCGGAGACATCATAGACCGTCATCAGGATGCCTCTTTGACTTCTGCAAGGATCTGGGCGACAAACTCATCACGGGTGATCTTCTTTTCCATCAGATCTCTGATGCGGGCAACATCCTTTTCCGTCGGATGCAGACCTTCCATTATCGCAGAAGCCACCGCATTGCGGATAGCCTGTTCTTTTTTGAGTTCCATGCGATCCATCCTTTCTGTTTGCTATTATACCCTAAACTTCCGGATTTGTCAAGATGCAAAATGCGGACAGGGCACGGTGGCTGTCCGACAGGGCTGTGCATGTAGTTCCTTTCATTTGTCTGCGATTCTGTGAAATTTCTGTGAATTTCACAAAATCCCCTTGACAAATCCGATTATCTGTGATAAAATATAATTGTGCAAGAGATAAATAAAGAAAAGGAGGTAACTGCATGGACTACGACTACCGTGAAGCGATGAAGCTCGGCAATCAGCTCTGCTTCCCGATCTATGCCGCATCGAGGGTGATCACTTCGCTCTATACGCCCTATCTGAAACCGCTCGGGCTGACATATACGCAGTACATCCTCTTCCTCGTCCTGTGGGAGGAGGACGGGCTGACCGTCGGGGAGATCTGCAAGCGCCTGATGCTCGACAGCGGCACGCTCTCCCCCGTGCTCAAAAAGCTCCGGCAGCAGGGCTATCTCGAAAAGCAGCAAAGCACTGCCGATGAGCGCTCGTTCATCATCACACTGACCGAGCAGGGCAGGGCGCTCCAGCAGCGGGCAAAGGACATCCCGCTCCAGGTCGGCAGCTGTGTCCATCTTGCACCTGAGAAAGCTATGCAGCTACGTGACATGCTCAACGAGCTGCTGAAAAACCAGACCGACAATATGAAAGGAGACTAAGCGATGAAAACTGTGTATGATTTTACTGTCAAGGGAAGAAACGGCGAAGAGGTCAGCCTGCGGGACTATCAGGGCAAGGTGCTGCTGATCGTCAACACGGCGACGGGCTGCGGGTTTACGCCGCATTATGAGCCGCTCGAAGCGATGTACCGTGACCTCCGCAGCAAGGGCTTTGAGATCCTCGATTTCCCGTGCAACCAGTTCGCCAACCAGGCACCGGGCAGTGCCGAGGAGATCCAGAGCTTCTGCCAGATGAAGTTCGGCACGGAGTTCCCGCAGTTTGCGAAGATCGACGTGAACGGCGAGACGGCGGATCCGCTCTTTGCCTTCCTTGCGGCGGAGAAGCCCTTTGAGGGATTTGGCAAGGGGCTGAAAAACGCCGCCCTCAATAAGTTTGCGGACATGAACAACAAGCAGTTCGGCGACAAGGCATATATCAAATGGAATTTCACCAAGTTCCTGATCGGCAAGGACGGCACCGTACTGGCAAGGTTTGAGCCGACCACCAACATGGAAGAGGTCAGAAAGGCAGTCGAAGCGCTGCTGGCATGACGGCTGTGCGCTAAGAAGCAGTTTCCCCCTGAGATACGCTGAAACAGGATCCCCCCTTTCCTCCATGAACGGCGGAAAGGGGGGATCTATCTGATCACGGTATGTCACATCCTTTCAGTGCTGCGAGGCTCAGCAGGCTCTGGCGGACAGGCAGGTGCCCATCAGATCGGCGCTTGTCCACGCTGTCCTGGACAAATTCCTCGGTGTAGTAGCAGTCGTACCAGTCATCGAACGATCTGAGCCATGCAGAGGTCATGACAAAATCATGATTCCGGAAGATCTGTGCTTTCTGACGATCTCGATCAGATGGTCAGCTTGTCGATCAGGGGGTATGCCCGCTCTGCTGCGGATGCCTGGACTGCCGGGACGGCTGCTGTCATCAGGGCGAGGGATGCGAGGATCGCTGTGAGTGTGCGCTTGGCTGTGTTCTTCTTGTTCATGATTCATTCTCCTTTTTGATTTGGTTTTTTGTGATCGGGTTGTTTTCCCTTTCTGTGATTACAGTATAGCACACAGACCTTGACAACACTTTTACAAAAATCGGGTGTTTTTCAGATTTTTTCAAAAAAAGTGCGGCTTCTGCGTTTTGCACAAAAACGGATGCCTTGGATTGTTAGGAATTGATATACTGTCAGTTCGGGGCGCATCCGCTTGCAAAGATGGGGGTTCTCTGCTATACTTATATAAACAGAGAAAATCGCCCGTGCTGCATCTTGCCCCCGATTTCTGCATCTCACCGAAATTCGCTTGAAATGCGCCTGTTTTTGCGGTATGATGGTATCAGTAAGGCGATACTGCACAAGGGACAGTGCGTCAGGTGCACAGTCAGATTTTTCGTCAGGTTGAACAAAGCGACGCAGCCATACTTGCTGTATGGCAAGGAGCTTTTGAGCAAAATGGCGGAAAAGATGCAAGCAGATGACGTGCTGAGCCGTCAGGCGGTCTTTGTGCGGTGTTGCCGTTAAACAGAAAGGTCGTGCTGATATGACAATACTTCTTTTAACGGTACTGCTCCTTGCGGAGGCTGCATTTCTGATCGCAGAGTTTTCCGGGATGGCTGAAAAGCGGGAATGGAGCAAAAAGCGGCTGCTGGTGGATCTGGCAGAGCTTGCGGCGTTCGGCATCATGCTCCTGCTCCCGGGGATCGATCTGAATTTCCGGTTTACGGGGCTGTTTGTGCTGCTGCTCCTCCGGCTGATCATTGCAGGCATCGGCTGTCTCATTGGCAGAAAGAGCGGGAAGCAGAAGACCAAAGCCGGCAAGGTCATGAGCCTGCTTGTGAGCGTGATGCTGTTTGTCTTTGCACTGACACCGGCATTCCTCTTCAAGAGCTACAAGGGCAGACCGCTGACAGGGCAGTACACGCCTGTGACCTGCACGGCGATCCTGACGGATGCTTCCAGAGCCGAGACGTTCGAGCAGGACGGTTCTCTGCGGGAAGTCCCGGTGCATCTCTTCTACCCTGCCGAAGCGGAGGACATCGCAGACCATTCGCTCCCGCTCGTGATCTTCAGCCACGGGGCATTCGGCTGGTACCAGAGCAATCTGTCCGCCTATCAGGAGCTTGCCAGCAACGGCTATGTGGTCGCAAGCATCGAGCATCCCTATCATTCGCTGTTCACGCATGATACAACCGGCAAGCTCATTACGGCTGACCCGCAGTTCTTGCAGGATGTGATGACGATCAGCAACGGCGAGTATACGGATACAGAGCAGGAGGAGGTCTACCGGAAGCAGTGCGAGTGGATCGAGCTCCGCATCGCTGACATGGATCTTGCCGTTGATACGCTCAAAGCGGCAGCGGATATGCAGGACTTCTCCGCATGGACATTCACCGAGGGGGATGCAGCGCAGTTTGAGACTGCCGCACGGCTCATCAACACCGGGAAGATCGGTCTGATGGGGCATTCGCTCGGCGGTGCAACGGCTGTCACGGTCGGCAGACGGGCGGACATTGCTGCGGTCATCGACATTGACGGCACGATGATCGGGGAGCAGACGGACTTTGTGGACGGGAAGTATGTCATCAACGAGGAACCGTACACCACGCCGCTGCTGGAGATCAAGAATGAATCGACGTATTTTGAGGCGCTCGAGGTCGCCAAGACGGATTATGTGTACGCCAATGCTGTGGTGCTCGCACATGCCACACAGGCACAGCAGACGTATTTTGCCGGCGCAGAGCATATGAATTATACGGATCTGCCGCTGATCTCGCCGTTCTTTGCCAAGCAGCTCGGCACAGGGGAGATCGACCCGGAACAATGCACAGACACGCTGAACAAGCTGATTCTGGACTTTTACAATTGCTATCTGAAGGAGCAGGGCGTGTTCAGTGCGCAGGAACATTATTGAGGAATTATGGATATTAGAATCGTCACCATCGGTGAGGACAGGCAGGAATACATTGAGATCGGCTGCCACAAGACCGGTGAGCATATCAACGAGATCGTTTCGTTTATAAAATCCCGTCAGGGTGCCGTGGAAGGCACCAAGGATGACCGGCAGTATCAGCTGCCGGTCGTGGACATCTTTTATATAGAGTCGGTGGATGACCGCACCTTCATTTATCTGGAGCAGGATTGCTATGAATCCCGCAAGAAGCTCTATGAATTTGAAGCCTTGCTGGCATCACGGCGGTTTGCGAGGATCTCCAAGGCGGTCATCCTCAATCTGATGAAGATCGTGTCGATCAGTCCGGCGCTGAACGGGCGCTTCCTCTGCAAGCTGACGAACGGCGAAGAGGTCATCATTTCCCGGAAATACGTCCCGGACATCAAGGAAAAGCTAAAGGGGTGAGCACATGAAAGACCGTATCATTGAAATGGCACGCAGCTATTTTATTTCCGTCACGCTGATCAATGTGGCGATCTTCGTGACTGGCACGCTGTTCCGCCCGGAGCAGACGATGGGGTATGAGGCGTTCCTGTCGCCGCTGCTGTTTGGCTTCCTGACCGTCATCCCGACCATGATCCTCTATTCTAAAAAGGAGCTGACGGTCAGACAGCTGCTCTGCCGCAAGGCGATACAGCTTCTGCTCGATATTGTCATCGTGATCGCCGTGATCTTTGCAGGAAATGACATGGACCGGGAGACGATCATCGCAGCCGTTGGCGTAGCGGTCAGCATCGTGGTCGTGTTTGTTGCTGTGCATGTCATCGAATGGATGCTCGAACGCCGGACGGCCAAGGAGCTGACGGAGCAGCTTGCGGCGTTTCAGAAGCGCAACGGCGGGGCATGATCTTTTTGTATGACAATTGCATCATCATTTGTTAGATAAGCTACACATCCATCCGGGTGTGTAGCTTTTGCTACAGAATCGCGTCAGATCGGCGATTGAAACATGCCGGAAAACGTGGTATGATAAATATGGCGAGAGGGAAAGACCTCACGAAAACAAATCAACAAACAGTTTTAAGGAGTGTATGATTATGAAAAAGACAATGATGATGGCAGCAGTTATGACGATGGCAGCACTTACGGCGGTATCCTTTACCGGATGCGGCAGCGCAGCCCGCACGATGACCGCAGCAAAGGCAGCCAAGCCGGTAAATCCCGCTGTTTCCGCAAAGACCGCAGCAGTGAAGCCCGCACCCGCTGCAACAGAAGCTGCAACAGAAGCGGCGACCGCAGCTGTTGCAGCAGTTCCCACCGAGGCTGTGACCGAGGCAGCAACAGAGGCGCCCAAGGCTCCCGCAAAGGCAGAGACAACTACAGCGAAGAAGGCAGCCAAGGAGACCAAGACAGAGCCTACCGAGTCCCGTGATGCGGATTTCAAGTGGTTCACCACCGGCGTTTACAAGGTGAGCGTTGACGGCAGCGAGCTTGATACCTACTATGTGTTCAGCGACAAGCAGAACGGGCGGGTCGATACCGTCTCCGGCATCGGCATCGGCTTCACCTATGAGCAGAACCGCAACGGCGTGATCTTCCACATGGGCTGCGATGATGATACCACCCTCCTGACGATCACGGATGCCTCCATGAACACGTTCAGCGGCACAATGTATGGCTACAACTACACCTTCACCCGGGTACAGGATGCGGAACCGGCGAGCTTCGTGGCATCCGCCTATGTGAATGCCAAGGCAGCAGAAGCGCAGACATGCGATGACGGACAGAACCCGGTCATGAACTTCATCGGCAACTACAGCAACGGAAGAGCCATGATGTGTGTTTCCGCCAAGGGGAAGAATGAGGCACTGGTCACGGTATCCTGGGGCTCCAGCGCATTCCAGACCACGAAGTGGATCATGAGCGGCACGGTGACACAGGTCGGCGATACGCTGGTGATGAACTATCAGGACTGCGACTGCGAGAGCTTCTTCTTCAACGAGGACGGTATCATGACCCAGTCCGTGGCTGAG
This sequence comes from Oscillospiraceae bacterium, assembly GCA_024684395.1. Taxonomy (GTDB): domain Bacteria; phylum Bacillota; class Clostridia; order Oscillospirales; family Ruminococcaceae; genus UBA3855. The sequence continues at coordinate 5,035 of JAIKWY010000117.1, read as the reverse complement.
TACACCAATGGGTGCGGCTCCATCACGTTCAGCGGCAATCAGGCAGACTGGGCAGACTTTGAGCAGGGCGTTGCAGACGGGCAGGTGTTCAGCTATATGATGAACTGATCGGCTCGGCATATGAGCCTTGACAAAACAAAGAGCACAGAAGAGGAGCGGCGGAATTGCCGCTCTTCTTGTTGTGCATTGTGAAGAAAATTTGCCATATACGTTTCAAAATGCTTGCATTCTCCTGCGGGATATAGTATAATATGAAGGCTGACTGTTTATGCTATTTACAACCGAAGGAGCAATTTGTATGAAATGGATGAAACACCTGATGCTCACCGCAGCCTGTATGACGGCGATGTGTCTGCCCGCTGCGGAGATGGCAGCGATGCCCTCTGCCGTGCTCACCGTACAGGCGGAGGAGGAAACGCCCACGGAATACCCCACATCCGGGAACTGCGGCGAGAATGCAGGATGGACGATCGACGAGGAAGGCACCCTCACCATCAGCGGCACGGGAAAGGTGAAGCACAGCGACTGGGATGCCGACGCGATCCGGAAGATCGTGATCGAGGAGGGCGTGACGGGCATCGGCATGGCGGCGTTCCACCACTGCGGCAACCTGACGGCGGTCACGCTGCCGGATAGTCTGGAGTTCATCGACGCGATGGCGTTTGAATACTGCGTGAAGCTGCCCGCCGTGACCATCCCGGTCAATGTGGAAAGCATCGGGGATGCCGCATTCATGGGCTGCACGGTGCTGGCAAAGATCAACATCCTGAGCCCGGATTGTGATATTCTGGACGCAGGACGCACCATCTGCAATGTGTATGGCGAGGACAAGACCGCCAGCTTTTCCGGCGTGATCCACGGCTATGAGCATTCCACCGCACAAGCCTATGCCGGAAAGTATGACTATACATTCGAGAGCCACGGTGCTGTCAAAGATATTGTCCTCGGCCAATGCGGCAAGAATCTGAAATGGCGGCTGACAAAGGAAGGAACTCTGACGATCAGAGGCACCGGGCCGATGTCCGAGGATCTTTCCGGCTGCTGGGAGCCGTACAAAGAGTACGTCAAGCAGGTCGTCATCAAAGACGGCGTGACAAGTATCAGTACAAATGCGTTCAAGGAGTACACCGGCCTGACCTCGGTCACGATCGCAGATACGGTGACGAGCATCGGGAACAATGTGTTTGACAACTGCCAGGGTCTGAAGACGATCACCATCCCGGGCAGCGTGGAAAGCTTCGGTAAGGAACTCTTCCGCTTTTGCCAGGGGCTGAGATCTGTCACGATCGGGGAGGGTGTGACCTGCCTCGGGGAGTCGATGTTCTATCGCTGCGACAATCTGACGGACATCACGCTCCCCGATACGCTGACGACCATCAGCAGATTGTCGTTCAGCGGCTGCCACAGCCTGAAAACGATCAAGCTCCCCGCCAGCGTGAACACGATCGCAGAACTTGCTTTTATCAGCTGCGATTCGCTGCTGGAGATCAGCATCCCCGACGGCGTGACCCGCATTGAAAAAGACACATTTGAAAGATGCTACCGGCTGACCACCGTCACCATCCCGGACAGCGTGACTGTCATCGGACAGGGTGCATTCAATGGCTGCCGTGATCTGACCTCGGTCACCATCCCGGACAGTGTGACCAGCATTGAAACGTCCGCATTCTACGGCTGTTCCTATCTGGGATCCATCACCATCCCGGAGAGCGTGACCAGCCTTGGCGAGATGGTGTTTTATGAATGCCACAGCCTGACTTCGATCAGCATCCCGGCATCTGTGACGAGCATCGGGCCGGCGCTGGTAAGCGGCTGCGAAAAGATCATCGCCATCGAGGTGGACAAGAACAATCCCAACTACACGACCGTGAACGGGGTGCTGTTCACGAAGGACATGGACGAGATCATCGCATATCCCTGCGGTCGGGAAGGCGCCTACACCATCCCCGGCAGCGTCACGAAGATCGGCGGCCGTGCATTCCGGGAATGCCACAAGCTGACAGGCATCACCATTCCGGAGAGCGTGACAGCCATCGACAATGAAGCATTCCTGGGATGCAGCGCCCTGACCTCGGTCACCATCCCGGATGGTGTGGAGACGCTCCCCTGGGCTGTGTTTCAGTCATGCTCCGGTCTGACCGAAGTGATGGTGCCGGAGAACGTGACATTGCTGGACGGAAATGCATTTTCACGCTGCGAATCCCTGCAAAAGATCACGATCCTGAATCCGGAATGCACCTTCTACGGCAACTCGCTGCTGATCTGCAATGAGACCTCAGAGCTGTACACCGGGATCTATCACGGCGTGATCCGGGGCTATGCGGGCTCGTCGGCACAGGAATTTGCAGAGGAGTACGGCTATACGTTCCGGAAGATCATGACCCTCGGCGATGTCAATGACGATGAGACAGTCAACGCCTCGGATGCGGCACAGATCCTGATCGCTGCGGCTTCTGCCGGGGCAGGCGGAGACCTGGGGCTGACAGAGGAGCAGACGGATGCCGCAGACGTCAACGGCGACGGTACGATCAACGCCAGCGATGCCGCTGTTGTCCTCATCTATGCAGCCGCAGCCGGCGCAGGACAGGAAGATGTGAAGCTCACGGACTTCGTAAAATAAGCAGGAACCGGCAGGGTCTCCCCTGCTGGTTTTTCGTATGGCGGGGAGCAGATGCGTGACCGGCATTGACGGATCCTGCCATATCTGGTATAATGGAGACATAGAAGGTGATACTGTGCATAAAAACCTTGACCTGTTCCTGACCTTTCTGAAGATCGGGGCATTTACCTTCGGCGGCGGTCTGGCGATGATACCGCTGATCCAGAAGGAAGTCTGCGACAACAAACACTGGCTGGACGAACAGGATATTTCTGATATTGTGGCGATCTCGGAGACAACGCCCGGACCTGTCGCCATCAACGCTGCGACCTTTGTCGGCTATAAAACAGCGGGGTTTTCCGGCGCATGTCTGGCAACCCTCGGCGTTGTGCTGCCGTCGTTTCTCATCATATCGCTGATCTCGCTGCTGTTGACGCAGTTTCAGAGCATCCGGGCTGTCCAGTACGCGTTTATGGGCATCCGGGCGGCTGTCCTTGCGCTGCTCCTGAAAGCGCTGTGGATGATGTTCCGATCGGCAAAGAAAAATGCCGTCTCCTATCTGCTCATGGGCGTTTCTCTTGTTCTGACGGCGTTCTTCAAGATAGACGTCGTGTTCGTCATCATCGGCTGCGGTCTGTTCGGACTGCTGTGGTCGCTGCTGCACAGGAAGGAGCAAAGCGATGGCACTGATTGAGCTGTTCCTGACCTTTCTGAAGATCGGCGCCTTCACCTTTGGCGGCGGCTATGCGATGATCGCCATGATACAGGCTGAAGCGGAGCGTCACGGCTGGCTGACACAGGAGGAGCTTGTGGATTTCGTGGCGCTGAGCGAAAGCACACCGGGGCCGCTGGCGGTCAATATGGCGACCTTTGTCGGGATCCGGACGGGCGGCGTATTCGGCGCGGCGATCGCAACGATCGGCATCGTGCTGCCGTCCTTCATCATCATTTTGATCGTTGCAAAATACTTTGAAGCGTACAAGAACAGCAAAGCTGTCGGCGGCATCATGGCGGGACTGAAACCGGCTGTGGTCGGCATGATCGGTGCGGCTGTGATCTCCGTGGCAAGGACGGTGTTCTTCCCGGCGGGGATCAATGCGGCGGTGTTCACGTCTGCGGGGTTCTGGGTGTTCCTCGGATTATTTGCTGTGACGGCTGTGATGGCATTCAGGAAGGTGCATCCGATCGTGATCATTCTGCTGTCTGCGGTGATCGGGATCGGCGCCGGATATGGTCTTGGATTGTAATTACAGAAAAAACGGAAACGATGCAGAAAGGAAGGTAAACATGTTTGAGAGCAAATTTGCGAAAATTGAGTATATCGAACAGGACGGCGCTGTTTTCCATATCTGGAAGAAGGAAGCACATTTGGCAGATTACAGAGAGCCCGTGACTGCTTCGCTCGAATTGCTCCGGGCGCATCCGGGCAGTCTGTTTATTGTGGATGCCCGGAACGGTTTTGAGGACGTGCCGGAGGATGTGGAATGGGGCTTTCAGTATTTCCTGCCGGAACTGGAGAAAACAGGCTGCCGGATCTGGGGCTTCATTCTGCCCGAAGTATCCGGCATCGAGGGCGAGATCGACCTGTGGACAGCGGAGATCGTGAAGCATTTCACGGTCATCCGGGCGGAATCGTATGAGGAGGTCATCCTGCAGGCACAGATCGAACGCATCACCTGCTATGAGGCGCTCATGCACAAAGCTGAAAACGGTGATCCGGAAGCGCTGCGGCAGCTTGCGGACTATTACGGCAGTCCGGCATGGAAGCGGGACTTTGCTGCGGATGAAGCGGGACTCTTGCCGAAAGATCTCAAGCGTGGTGTGCTCTCGGAGGACGGCATCTACAATTTGCTGGAGAAGTATGACAACGACATGGAATAGCCCATCATGAACAGAAAAGCAGGTGCTCACGGGACGCCATGAGCACCTGCTTTTGTATCGGGCGGCATACGTCCAAGCGCTGCCGCATAAGCTCTACCGAAAGGAGCTGAGCACATGAAAGATCACATCACGATCAAGCAGACCTTCCGCTCCCCCTCCCCCGATGAGCGCCGGAAGGCGGTGACCGCCATTATGGAGAAGCTCATCGACCGGGAGATCCGGAAAGCAGACTGAGCCACGAAAGATCCGCCGTGAAAGGAGGTGCAGCTGATGCCGAAGGTCGGGATCTACTGCCGCTTGTCCATCGAAGACCGTGACAGATCCGGCGGCGACAGCGGGAGCATCCGGAACCAGAAAGCGATGCTCCGCAGCTACTGCGAAGAGCGCAGCTGGGAGATCTATGACATCTATGCAGATGACGGATACAGCGGCATCGACCGCACCCGCCCCGCATTCTGCCGTCTGCTTGCAGACTGCGAAGCCGGCAGGATCGACATTGTGCTGTGCAAGGATCAGTCACGGTTTTCCCGTGATGTCGTGGTCATCGAGCAGATC
>JAIKWY010000091.1 GCA_024684395.1 Oscillospiraceae bacterium | reverse complement strand
GATAGCAGCGTGCATATCACCGAACTGGCTTCTGTGACATTCATCGAAAATGATGACCACACGCTTGTCATAGACTTCGTGTGCAGGATTTTTCTTGATGAATGTGGCGAGCTTCTGAATGGTAGTGATGATGATACGGCATTCGGGATCTTCAAGCTGCCGTTTTAATACCGTGGTAGAGGTATTGCTGTTGGCAGCACCCTTTTCAAATCGGTCATACTCACGCATCGTCTGATAGTCAAGGTCTTTACGGTCAACCACAAACAGCACCTTGTCTAAGACGATAAGTGACCAAATGGGAAGTTTTATAATTTGCTCGAAATCATGATGCCCCTTGAGGGACGTGGGTTCGAATCCCACCCACTGTACCATCTTACCATGACTAAATAAATGACATGGTCAAAAAAGCCCGATTATTCGGGCTTTTTTGCTTTCAAAATTCAAAAAAATTACTTAATTGTATTATTAAGCCAAATTATAAAAAACTTATGTTTATCACACTATCTATACGTTCTCAATCTAATTCTTCCATCCTGTACTGACAGCACGTTTAGTCACCATTGAGCGGTATATGCCGTCCTTAGCCATGAGACTGCTATGGTCCCCCGACTCTGCGATCTGACCGTCTTTTACCACCATTATCCTGTCTGCATGAGCGATAGTATTCAGCCTATGTGCGATAACAAGCAGCGTTTTTCCCCTGCACAGTTCAGAGATAGCCTGCTGGATATAGCTTTCGTTGTCAGCGTCCACACTTGCGGTAGCTTCGTCAAGAATGACGATAGGCGAATCCTTCAGTATGCACCTTGCAATTGAAAGTCTCTGTGCCTGACCACCTGAAAGTAACGCTCCACCTTCACCGATAACAGTGTCAAAACCTTCCGGCAATTCCATGATAAAGTCGTAGCACCTTGCTTTTTTCGCAGCCTCAATTACTTCCTCACGGCTTGCATCAGGCCGTCCAAGTGCAATATTGTTGTACACCGTATCCCGGAACAGATACACTCTTTGGAACACCATGCTGATGTTGTCCATAAGAACAGAAAGTGGTATCTTTCGTATATCCGTGCCACGCAGAAGTATCTCTCCCGACTGTATATCACAGAAACGTGCAAACAGGCTTGCTATAGTGGATTTACCGCCGCCTGACGGTCCCACAAGAGCAGTCATAGTCCCCTTTTCCGCACTGAACGAAACGTCCTTCAGAACGTCTTTTTTGTCGTAGGCAAAGGTGACGTTTCTGTATTCTATCTCAGGAGAATTATTCTCCGCAAGAGTCTGAGTACCGCTGTCGTCAAGCTCCTCTTCCGCAAAAAGTGCATCTATCCTGTCCATGCAGGCATTCATGACCGTCAGTCTTGTTCCCTGATCGTAGAATGTACGGATAGGAACGAACATATCAAACAGGAACAGCAGAATACAAATGAAGTAATTCAGCGGCAGAGTACCGTTTCTGTACATCACCGCCGACACAGCCAGCACCGCCGCAGTTGCCAGTCCGTAGACTATGTACACAGAGGTTTTCCACGGCATATGGGCTTCCTCAAATCCAAGGTTAACACGGCAGTTTGTGTCAAAGCTGTCGGTAAGTTCCTTTGAGTGCTCACCAAGGAGATTGTAGGTCTTGATTATGCCGATTCCCTCTGTGAAATCCAGCACAGCCTTGGTCTGAACCTCTGAGGCTTCCTGACGGGCATCGGAGTGCTTCAGATCGCTTTTCTGCATTGGTATACCGATAGTGATGATGATACCCGTAAACAGCATTGAGACCAGTCCCAGCCGCCAGTCAAAAGCGAACATGAAGATTATCATTATTGCCTGCGAGAACAGATAACTCATCATATCAGCAATTACCATCATGCAGTTTTCCTCAATGAAAACCATGTCTGTTGAAAGTACGGAGCTTATCCTGCCGATGTTGCCCTCAGTGAAAAATCCCATAGGCAGGCGGCGGAGGTGTTCGCCCAGCTTCATTCGCATATCCGCAAATATCATATATCCTGCCGCACTTTGCAGACGGTCGGCAAGGTACTGGAAAAGTGCCTGCACACAAACGCTTGCCACCAGTGCGACCGCCGCATAAATGCAGGCTCGCTTTGAAATATTTCCGTCGATGAATGCCGCCGCAATGAAGTACATAACGATTATCGACACTTTCATCAGCATTCCTTTCAGGAATGAAAGCACGAATGCACCGTAAATTCTGCCCTTGTATTTTCCCGAAATGCCGAGGATACGCCTTATCATTCCTATCATGCTCTCACCTCATTTCCGATAGTCCAGCTTGCTCTCGCTTCGCTGCTGCTCCACAGTTTTTTGTACTCATCACAGCTTTCCAGCAGGTTTTCATGAGTATCCGCAGCGATGATATTTCCGTCCTTCATCACGCAAATCTTATCCGCATTCACGACAGTCTGCAAACGGTGAGCGATGACGAGAACTGTTTTTCCCTTGATTATTTCAGCAATTGCCGCATTCATTTTCTCCTCGTTTTCGGGATCTATGAAGGCAGTTGCCTCGTCAAGTACAATTACGGGAGCATTTTTCAGTATTGCTCTTGCAAGTGAGATTCGCTGACGCTCGCCGCCGGAAAGCTGCTTTCCTCCGTCACCTGCCATAGTGTCTATGCCGTCAGGCAGACGCTCAAGGAATTCCCTGCACTGAGCCTTTTCCGCAGCTTCAAGCACCTGTTCACGGGTAGCCTTCGGGTCGCCCATAAGGATATTCTCATACAGCGTGGTATTGAACAGAAACTGCTCCTGTGAGACGTAGGAAATGCGGTCATTCAGTGCCTCTATGCTCATGTCGGTGATGTCCTGTCCGCCGAGAGTTATCCTGCCGCTGTTTATGTCATAGTAATGCACCAACAGCTTTGCCAGCGTGGATTTTCCGCTTCCCGATTCTCCCACAAGTGCAGTAAGGGAGCCCTCCTGCAATTCCAGTGAAACTCCGTGAAGGACTTCCTGTTCCTTATAGGCAAAACGAACATCCTCGAACTTAACGATATTCGAATTACCGATAAATGAATTATCATTAGTTTTTAAAGGCTCATTGTCCATAGCCTTTTCTATCTCGCCTATCTTGTAGTTGAGCTGAGGGAATTTGCCTGCGAAGTTCAATGCTTTCAGTATTGGAACTCCCACAGAAAGTGAAAGGCAGAACACCAGCACAAGGTCTGCTAAGGTTGAACTACCATTGATGACCAACAGCGTTCCAACAGGAAGCATCACAAGTGCCACGCATGGCAGAATAGTGCTGTACAGAGCCATCCATGGCCAGCATATCTTGTACCATTCAAGGGTGAAATCACGATAGCTCTTTATGTCCTTTTCGTACCGCTGATAGGACTCGCCGTCACGTCCGAATACCTTGACTACCTCCATGCCGTTGATGTACTCGATAATGGTTGCGTTCATTTTTGCAGATGCCTCATAATAGTCGTTCATTCGCTCCATGCCAGCCTTGAACATCATGCCCATTGCAAACATTCCGATAGGCAGCGAACAAAGAGAAAGAAGTGCCAGTTTCCAGTCCGCAAAGAACATACAAATTATGGCTATCGCCGCCATTGCAAGGTTTGAGATACCCTCGGGAATTGCGTGTGCAAGGAGCATTTCCACCTGTTCGATATCATCGGTGAAAAGCTTTTTTATCCTGCCGTTTCCCATATCCTGTATCGTTCCGAGAGGCTGACGCTCCAGCTTTTTCTGTAATGATATGCGGATATTTTTAAGCGTATTGTATGCGGATATATGGGAGAATTTAAGTCCCAGAACATAGAAGATAGCACATGCTAACAAGCATACAAAAATAAAAGCGATATGCCCGATATAATAGCCTGCGGAGAGCTTTTCGCCCTCCAGAAGCGGCTTTATTATGCGATACACCAGAAAAAACGGCACCGCTGACGCTATCAGTGCAATAAACATGACCGCCAGTGCTCCGTAGGTGTATTTTGTGTATTTGCCCATGTAGGGCTTGACTTTCTTAAACATCATCTTCTCCTTTCAGCAAAATGACATCTCTCCAGTTGAAAAATCTGCACATGACACGGCAATGCTCCTCTATTTTTTTCCATGACATCTTATGGATAAACGGCTCGCACACACAGGTCCAGTATGATGAGATAAGGACATGGAATTCTTTTCTTTTTACAACAGCTTTAGCAAGCCCACGTTTTTTCGCCTCGTCGTAGAACTTCTCGTAAGCATAACTCAGCTTTGTCACAAACTCATGATTGAAGTTCTCGTACCTTGTACCTGCAGCTTTGTCAATGAGCAGAACAAATGTGGTCCTGTTGTCGTAAAGCAGCCTGAACATAGGGATAAAGGATTCATACGTCATAGTCCATGATGCTATGATCTCATCATTGCTCAGTGCGGAAAAGTCGATATTCGATCTGTTCTCTACAAAGTCAGTCAGTTCAGAAACAATGCCATCCACAACAGCACAGAACAGTTCCTCTTTTCCCTTATATCGTTTATACAGTGCACCTGTCGTGATTCCTGCGTTCTCGCAGATCGTTTTAAGTTCAGCCTTTATAAAGCCGTTTTTATTAAACTCAGCTTCTGCACTCGCAAGCAGTCTCGGATCAATGCTTTTATCAGGTGTAGACATCAGCTCACTCCTTTGATATTTGTATTATCGATAATCCAATTATCATTGTAACACATCTTCTGCTGATTGTCAAGAAAAATATACTGTTCTTGAAAGCGAAACTTATTTTATTTCTTTATTATTTTTAGAATATTGCGGATATAGTCATCGTTTTCCTTCATCATGTACTCGCAGTGCTCATAGCCATCACGCACGATGATATGGGCGTTTGGGTACAGCTTTTCCACAAGCGGCTTGCTGATCTTTGTGTAAAGCTCCTTTTCGCCCCAGTCAAACCAGATATGCTTCTGCATATCCTCGGTAAGGAGCGGAGTATTCCCCACAACACAAGCTTTTCCGATATTTTTTATACTGGTCTTGTTAAATTGCAGAAAGGTATCTGCCATGTGCTCAGCAATGTCTCTGCCGTAACGTCCCACAAAGTCAGATATTCCTTTTTCTCTGTTTTTTACGATCATATTCTTCTGCCACACCAGAACAGGTGCAAAGATTTTCCGCATAACAAGTCCGAGCCTTGCAACAGGAGCTCCGTCAAGGTAAACATTTTCAATATCAAGATAAGGATAGTCCAGCATTTTCAAAGCAACAGCCGCACCAAGTGACGCTCCGTAAAGAAGCTTGATCCTCGTTCTTCCTGACTTCATCAAGTAGTCGTGGAGTGCTACTGCCTCGGCACGTGCTGAATGAAAATCTCTTTTTTCACAGTCATGTTTTCCCATATCCGGAGCAATAACACAGTAATCCCCCAGCTTCTGTCCAACAGCTTCATACATTTTTGAACCTGTTATCCCCATAGGATGAAGTATAATTACCGTTGGATCTGTATTGTTTCCATATTTGTGAATATACATATTTCCCTCCTCATTCCGGTTTTCTTACAACACAATGCAAGCGGCAGAAGCCACGTTTCTCAAAGGACTCCATGTGAAGTCCTGCATTTTTACTCAGTTTCCTGATGTCCTCTCTGCCGTAGATCCGCACATCGCCCTTGCCTGCAAGATGTATCAGCGGCATTTCGATGGTGTTGCATAACCACCGGACAACTGCGGATTTCATAGTTATATCACGAAGCACAAGCCTTCCTCCGGGACGAAGCACACGTCTGACACTGTTGAAAAAATCCTGCGGATTTGGATAGTGATGAAAGCTCTCACAGCATATCACTACATCGAAGGAATTTGCCTCAAAGGGCAGATTTTCGCAATCCCCCACCACAAGCTCCACGTTCTTCATAGCCTTTTGCTTTGCCACTTCTATCATTTTCGGAGTCAGATCAATGCCAGTGTAGTGCTTCTCCGGGTATTTTTCGTGAAGCAGAGTCAGCATTGGACCAGTTCCGCAGCCGCAGTCCAGAAGGTTGTTGAACGGCTCCTTTTCAAGCTCCGCAAGAACATCCGGATAATCCTTTTTGCACATATTGTAGACTTCGGCATTGTCGGATTCATAGATCTCAGCCGCCTTTGTGAACTCGCTCATGGTAAGGTCTTTATATTCTTTTGCAGTCATATAAACATCTCCTATTATTTGATTTTAAACTGTTTGTACTATGATACTTTATCATTTATAACCCATAACTAAAAACAGATTTTCATTTTTATTTATTGAGATATCTGTAAATCCTACTGTTTTGAGCATATCAGCGATCTGCTCTGCCGTGTATCTGGTCATACAAGGAACTTTCTTCTCCCAATCCACATTCGGATCTCCGTAATTATTGATGACTGCAAAACAGCCTTCCTTTATAAGTGAACGGTAGACCTCCCCGAATGCTTTTTCGAGCTTTTCCCAGAAGAAAACCGTTTCAAAAGCAGTGATAAGATCAATACTGTTATCCTTAAACGGCAGCTTTTCAGCACTACCTTTGATTATCTTTACTCGCTTTCCGATCTCGGCTTTATTTACTTTCTGTGCTTTTTTCACGCTTTCATCAGATATATCCAGTCCAATAAACTTTGCTTTGGCACTCAATTCCAGCATTCGCTTGATATTATAGCCACCCCCGCAGCCCAGATCAGCGACTTTGCCATTTTCAGGGATCCTTATTTTCTCTAAAGCCCACTTTGCCATAGGCAGATGCTCCTTATCCATGCTGACAAGCATCATTCGACCGAGAAGTCCTTTCGGATTTCCGAAATTGTCTGTAAAACTCATATTTTCGTTCCTTTTCTGAAATAATTCTTAATCAACTGCATCACCTCATTGAATGCCGGTTTACAGCCGGGAATAAAATATTGCATAGCATAGCAGTGGTGCATTCCCTTACCCACATGGATAATACACTTTGTGCCTGCTTTCCGATAGCTCTCCGCATAGCTCGGAGCAAAGGCGTACAGAGTCTCCGCTGTTCCATAGTAGAAGTGGGTCATTGGAGCATTTCTGAAATCACCATGAGCGGTTGCGAGGTATTTTTCGGGGACTTCTCTGCCGTGACACATAATATCACGGGCGGTGTACATATATTCCGCAGGTATCATTATGTCCCTTTTGTCAAGTTTTGCAATTGCAGTTTTCTCTTCGTCAGTGACGGGGACGCTTCCCGGAGAAACAGGTATCAGCAGTCCCGGCATAGGGAAGTTTTCTCCGCCGTCATTCAGTTCGTTTATGTATGTGATGATGTTGAGAAGAAGTGCCGCACCTGAGGAAAATCCCAGAAATACGATGTTTTCAGGCTTGTAGAATCTGAGCATTCTCTCGTAACACTCAAATATCATTTTCACGTTTTCCAGCATATCGTGTTCGTGACACATGGGATAGTACGGGAACCACACATCTGAATTTGTAATTTCTGCGATCTTTTTTGAAAGTCCCACATCTCCCTTATCTGAACCAAGTATCATTCCTCCGCCGAAAACGAACAGTACAGCATTCCTCCGCCTTTTCTTTTCGATGTTGATCTCAAGGCAGTGATATTGTCCCTGTATCATGTGATCAATATAGTGTGCCTTACTGTCAGTAGGCATGGAGAAATGTCTGTTTTTCGCATTTATTCTCGCTGCCTTTGCAAGAACTTCCTCCTTTGTTCCCACAAGACTCTCCTTAATTTTCATCGCCTTTACGACCTTTTTTGTCAGCCTGTACAGCGGACTTGCAAGACCGTCAGGTGCTTTCACAACTTTGTCCTGTTTATCAAATCTCATTATTTTCTGTTCCTTTCGTTATATAAGGTTAAGTATTCCTATCAGTCCGAACATGGAAAGTCCGAAGCTGGGCATGATGATACCGGGGAGGTCCTGAAACTTCACAGGATCTATTTTTCGGCAGGTAATGCCGAATATCAGGAATACTATCGGATTCAGGATCACGCATATTTTCGGCACATCAAGTGCACCGTTCAGTATAGCTATTATCACCAGAACCGTCGGCACTAACAGCGAAATATAGCCTGCTGCAAATGTAGGAGTTATCTGCTTGTACAGCTTTTCAAGGATGTCATCAGCAATTTTCAGATTTCCATTTATCAACGCACCTTTATATATAAGTGCTTGTATGCAGACAAAGGAATGAATGAAAATTCCTGCCATCGATCCAAAATATCCGAAGCCGATAGTCAAGTAACCAAGCAGTGAATGTGTTTCGGCGATCTGCATTCCGATGGAATAAAAGCCAAGTCCCACCATTGCGTCGCCGACAAGAGCAAAGGCTATGGACAGACCGAATCTCCAGTCAGCCATTTTCACCCAATTGCTGTCGATATTCTTGGATGTGCCCAGCTTTTCGTTGCCCTTGCCTTTAAGATCAAAAAGCACATCTCCCACACAGCAGAGCAGACCTCCGATAAGTCCTAAAATTGAGAAAACCAGATACATAAATACTCCTTTCATATTATGAAAAATAGGGCAAGAAACATCAGCCCATTGGCTATATTTCCGCTTCCTGCGATCTTAAACGGCGACAATGCCAGAAAGAGCGGAAGTGTGTTGAAAACACACGCCCACCGTGGAAGTGAAGTTGTTCCGGTAACTATTGCAACAAAAAACGATACCGAGAAAAGCAGAAGTCCCAAGTAACATATCACCATTGTTACTGACGTTTTGTGGAAGAATTCCAGTACCGCTTTTCGTGCTTCATCAGTTCGTCCGAAACGTATGTAAAACCACTCAACCAGTCCGCATATCACATGATGTGGTATCACACAGGTTGTAAATGCCACTGCACCTGTAAGCATTAGAGCCGCATAAACTCCCGAAAACTGCCGCATCCACCCACACAGTGAAAGAAATCCACAAAATGACATGATAAGTGCAAATATACCAAGCACTATGGATAGCATCGGACGTTTCAGCGGCATTCTTTTCATCAGTTCCGATAGCTTAGTGTTGTCCTCCAGCATTTTAGCTGAGAATCTTCCGTCGGGTGTGTATGTGATTAGGCAGTCACAGTACCAACAGAGCAGATGCCCGATAAATGCGGTAAGCAAACATATTTTCAGCATGATTCACCTTCTTTGAATTTTCGATATAACATCCTTCATACTAATACCGCTCCGATACCTGAAACAATAAGTCCTGCCAGCGGACACACCTGTAAAGGCCATGCAAGTCCGTGTTCAGGGACAGCAAGCTTCCACCAGCCCTTCCATTTCCAGTCAGTATGATCCTCAGCTCCCTTGATGAATCCTTTGTCCTTGACGTATATTCGGGCAAGCACATCGAGGAGAAAGAAGTCACCAAAGTTTACGAACATCATTTCAGTGTAGCCCGTCCAGAACATTGCCTTGAATCCGCTGACTCCTGCCATATGTGCACTGACTGCCATATACAGGAACATCAGCAAATAGACCGCTGCCAGAATAAAACGCAAGATAGTGACATCTTTCTTCCTGACAAATGGTGCTGCTGCCTCTTTGATTCCTTTCGGAAACATTCTGCTGTATGCCTGGGGAAACACGAAGAAAAACATTCCCACAACTGCGTTGAACACCACACACATAACGATACCGTCCAGAATTGTTCTTGACCAATTCATACACGAACCCTCTAATTGTTCCTGCAATACATCAGATCATATATCTTGCAGCCTGCTGCTTCACGGGTCTGCACCAATTTCATTCCAAGATGAACATACCGGTCGCACTTGCCCTTTGCGTCTGTGTCCAGAATACAGGGACAGCCGTTTTTGTCAGCCATTCTGTAAGCAAATTCCATTAGCTTTCTCATGTAGCCCTGCCCCTGATATTTCTCGGTGACAATGAGCATTTCCACCTTCACATATGGCTTTTTCTGTTTTTTCATCTGTATCTCAAGAGGCTTTGCGTTGCTTCCGCTGTTAGCCTGTTTCAGAAACGAGAACAGCTTTCTCCAGCCCCCAAGAGCGTTCTTCATTCGCTTAGCCATGCGGACTATGCTCCCGAAATTCGGGTGATTTCCGTTGGTGTCGGTTATGAGAATGTATCCCTCTCCGTTGTCGGTGCTATAGAATGTTCCGCTTTCGATACCGGCGATAACAAAGGACTTCATGTACTCCGTCATTGCCTCTTTTGATGGGAAGAATGGCTTCAGACCACCTTCCCCCTCCTCATAGTGCCAGTCCCAGAAGGAAGTACCGATAAGTGCGGATATTTCGTCAATTTTAGCCTTTGATAATGAACGTATCTTTTTCATTTTATCTTCCTTTCATTAAACACATTTAATTTCGACTTATATAAATACAGTCCTCAAATTGCAAACCGCTGCCAATTGCTATCCCCACTCTAAACTTCAACTTCCTTGCTATAGCCTTTCTAAATTTTTTCAGCATCTTGCATTTTACGACAAGGTGTGTTAAAATAATTTTATAGTTTGTGTATACTAACACAATACTATAATCCTACAATATAAATAGAAAGGAATAAAATTATGTATGAATCAAATATAAAAACTGCCCTGTGGTGGACATATGACATCCCCGGAAATATCGGTTGGATCCTATATTATATCGGATTTTGGAGATTTCTTGCAAAAAATGGGACATCAGCTAATATACTAACTGCAATTATACTTGCAATTCCTGCTTTTTTAATGCTCATTGGCATTATTGAACTCATATGGAGAAAAATGTATCGGATTTTGTGGTTGATCCTAAGCGAGACTTTGTCCGTAAGAGC
>JAIKWY010000072.1 GCA_024684395.1 Oscillospiraceae bacterium | reverse complement strand
GGTATCGTTCAACCGGGCGGGTGGTTTGTTTTTTCGGTGGATCATGCGGCTTTGTGATGTATGGTTATACATAGGAGTTGTTTCGTACTCCCGCAACCATACGAAAACGTCCATGTTTAGCGATAAACATGGACGTTGTTTTTGCGCATGTAACAGTTTGTGCAACAAATATACAGCTACCGTACAGCTACGCCGAAAAAACTGTCTTGTGTTATCTTGTATCACTGAGTATCATATCCCGCATAATACTGGGAAATATGCAGCGATCCTTTTGAAATCTTGCCCGAGAAAAGTGCTGCCATAATCACATGGCAGTGCTCCGAAATGTCTATTTATAAGACTTTATGCTCACCAAAATGGGGAGCGTTTTTAATGATGATGTAATTCGGCTATCGTATTAGCCAACTATCTGCATAGACAGAGAATGCCGGCACACTGATCCTTGATGCAACCTGCGCACCGCAGAATATCAAGTTTCCACAAGATATTGAACTGTTGAATGAGGCACGTGAAAAACTGGAAGATATGATCTGCCGTATCAACGATTATTGACCTGCGGGAGGAAAGCGAGTATCTGCTCCGGCCGTGCAGGCTCGAAACGGAAAGCGGATTTACCTGTTTTCACCTCTCCGTGACAGGCGGCGGAGCAATTCCTTCATCTCCCGAAGCTGTTGCAGAAAGCTACCTCCGTATGATAGACGCACAGATGGAGCGTATCATCAGCACGATCATGAATGCGGGCACCAATTGCATGTACTTCTGCAATGCCGGAAAAGACCGCACGGGCGTTGCTTCGGCGCTCCTCCTGAAAAAGCTGGGGTACGGCGATCAGGTGATCGTTGACGACTACATGGCGTCCAAGGAGAACCTGACAGGATTCCTGACTGCGTATGTCCGGGAACACCCTGAGGTGGATCTGAATATTCTGCTCCCGCACGAGGAGACGATCAGAAGGGTGCTGGAATGGGTTTCTGAACAGGAGGGGTAAGCCGTGCGATCGCGGCATACTGTAGCTGACAAGACCGGCGGATTATGCTGGTCAGGGTCGGGGATATGAGCGACCGGATCAGGAGTGGACAATCAGCGCATATTTACAAATGGGGGCTTGGGGCGAAGCCCCACAAGCGGGCAGGTGCGCGCAGCGCCCCCATACTCCCCCTCCCTCTGGGGGCTGACCCAACCAACAGAAACAAATTCCCCGATGACAAAACTACAACGGTTACGCAGCAGCGCCGGGATTGCTATCCCGGCGCTGTTTCTTTTTTAAATATGATGATCAAAGCGTCATGGCAACTGTTCCTGCTCCGAGGGATACGCCGACTCCTGCCGGGGTACCTCAAACAGACTCGTCAGCGGCAGGCTGTTACGGGCGGGAAGCATCCTCTCCTCAACGACGGTCTGCTGTTGTAAATCAACCAGGATCAGCGAGAAGCTGTTGTTGAACGGCACGCCCTCGAGCAGTCGGCTGAATGCCTCGAATACGTCCCTGTTGGCGATCACGATTGAATAGAGACTATTGGCAAAGGCCTCTGGCTCCCACATGTCACGCAAGAATGTATCCTCATGTGAAGAGAGAAGATAGAAAGCCTCTTGTTGCACCTGTGCATTATATTCTCCGGGTTCCCGGAACTCCTCTCCGGTGAAGGTGTTTGCCGAAAAATGCCAGAACTCCGGCTCAAACCCTTTCACACGCAGTCCGAACCGGATCTGACTGTTGAGGTGGAACCGGCTCTTTTGCAGGGTGGGGTCGAGCTGCTCAAACGGCGTTCCCATGATCGGGCCGATGGTATAGCCCCTTGTAAACAGCTCCTGCATCAGGATGCTTTGGATCTGATCGTGACGCCTGTGATGCGCCTCTAAACGATTCTGGGTTCTGCGTCTTCTGGGTGTGTCATCGGATGCGGGCACCCAGCCGTTGGCACACATGAGCTTCTCA
This sequence comes from Oscillospiraceae bacterium, assembly GCA_024684395.1. GTDB lineage: Bacteria > Bacillota > Clostridia > Oscillospirales > Ruminococcaceae > UBA3855. Next base: position 5,668 of record JAIKWY010000072.1, on the reverse strand, counting down.
AACGTGATGCAGGATGCAGGATCGGCATGTTCTGCAATTTTCACAATCAGTTCCTTCTCGAGCGGCTTTGCGATCGCGCCGTTGACGATCCGCGAGAACGTCGTCGGGCTGACGCCGCATGCCTGCGCAAATTCCGCCATCGTCCTCTTTTCACCCTTCGCATATTTCAGTAGCTCTCCGAGCTGCTTCTGATAGATCGGTACATAGACGACCTGCAGCTCCTCCTGTAAATCATTTTGCTGCTCCACGCTGTCTCCTCCTCTATATCATAGAATATACAAAAATCGAAATCCGGATTTCATGTCTGTGATACTATTATAACACAAAACCGAGCATATGGCAATTATTTGTGCAGTTATTTGTTATGTTGCACATGAAATCAACCGTATTGTTGTGCATAACGCCCGTTTTTGAAAATAACAGCAAGAAACTGTTTACAAATTTTCTTCTATGTGCTATATTATATTTATCAAATGGGGAAGTTGAGTTTTAGATATTTGAAATTGAAAGGAGAATTGGTATGTTTAGTCTGCCTACAGTCATTGAAACCACTGGCCAGCGCGAACGCGCCTATGACATCTACTCCCGGCTGCTCTGCGACCGCATCGTATTCATCGGAGGTGAGATCGACGATGCGTCAGCGAGTGCTGTGGTTGCACAGCTCCTCTATCTCGAGGCGGCAGCGCCCGGGATGGATGTCCGCCTGTACATCAACAGCCCGGGCGGCTCGGTCACGGCCGGTCTGGCCATTCTGGATACGATGCACTATATCAAATGCGACGTATCCACGATCTGCGTCGGCAGAGCTGCCAGCATGGGCGCGGTGCTGCTTGCAGGCGGCACGAAGGGCAAGCGCTATGCACTGCCGGATGCGGAGGTGATGATCCACCAACCGCTTGGCTCGGCAGGCGGTCAGGCAAGTGATGTGCAGATCGCTGCGGAGCACTTGCTGCAAACCAGGGAACGTCTGTACCGGATTCTCGCGGCATCCTGCGGCAAAACGCCGAAGCGGATCGCACAGGACTGCGAGCGTGACCGCTGGCTCACCGCGGAGGAATCCGTACAGTATGGATTGATCGACAAGGTTGTTACCAACCGCAGCTGAACAGGAGGTATTCATTATGCTGTACTATCATTATGAACTTGGCTTTGGCACTGATGCAAATGGGAACAAGATCTATGGCTGCTGCTGCTCCGACGGAAGCGCCGAGATCGCAAATGACAAATACTTCAATGCGTATTCGCGGGACGGCGACAAGCTGCTCTGCGTCACGCGCATCCATGAGAAGGGCTCCACGATGGAAGTGGTCGCGGCCGTGAAGGTCAATGCGGACGGGGACAAGGATGTCCCGGAGGCGCTGCATGACGAGTTCCCGAAGCTGCGCATCCTCCGCCGGGCAGAGATCACGGTCGATGAATTCCGGCGCCATCTGGACATGATGAACTTCAACGGCGGCCGAAAGATCCTCTCCAAGCTCAAGCTGGACTACCGCACGGACGGCCTGTTCAATCCCTGCCCGTATGAGTGGCGGGAAACGGTGTTTGACGCCCTGCCGATGAAAAAGAACGAATGCCGGAAGCGGGCGGAGCGGATCCTTGCCTCGCAGAGTCTGCATCAGGAGCTGCAGCGCATCTACTCTCCCCAGAACAAGAAGGCCTATTTCGGCCATCCGGTGCACTATCTCATCAGCGCCGGTGACTGGGGCGCTGCACAGGATATGTATGAGCTGCTGCTGCGTGCACTGGCCAGCAACGGGCGGCTCTGCTCCAACCGCGTGGCGGTGTTCCGGAACTTCGAGAAGGGTACCTACCGCGACGAGCGCTATCCGCAGCATCTGAATGCCTGTGAGGGCGGCATCGTGGTACTTGAGCTCTGCGGCGATCCGGGCACCGGGCGCTTTGCCAGCGACTTCTATGAATTCACAAAATTCACCGGTGATCTGGTGGAGAAGATGAAGAAGGACACGCTCTTTATCTTCGTGGAGATCATGGGGAAGTCCGTGAAGAATGCGGATGCGCTCGGCAATATTCTCACCAAGGCCGACGTCATCCAGCTCACGGAGGGCTCCGGCACCCCTGAACAGGCTGTTGCCTATCTGAAGGAGCTGGCGGAGAAATCCGACATTGCACCGGAAACCCCGGACGAGGTGCTGGCCTGCCTGCCGGAGAAGGAATCCTATTCTGTCTCCGACATCTACAGCGCCTATCATACATGGTACGGCAACGGCCTGAAAAATCACATCTACAAGGCCTATCGCCAGCAGGTCTTCGAGAAGGTGGAGATCACTGAAACGGTGAACCGCCCCTATGAGGAGCTTCGGCAGATGATCGGGCTGGAGCAAGTCAAGTCTGTGATCGGCCAGATCGTCTCCACCGGCAAGATCCGGTGTATGCGTGAGCTCATGGGGCTCAGGGCGGATGCCGCTTCGCTGAACATGCTGTTTGCCGGCAATCCCGGCACGGCCAAAACCACCGTTGCACGGCTGCTTGCACAGATCCTAAAGGACGAGGATGTCATCCGTTCCGGAAGGCTTGTCGAGTGCGGCCGTCAGGATCTGGTCGGCCGGTATGTCGGCTGGACGGCCAAGATCATCAATGAGAAATTCCGCGAGGCGGAGGGCGGCGTCCTGTTCATCGACGAGGCCTATTCGCTAGTGGATGACAGCAATTCCTTCGGCGCCGAGGCGATCAACACCATCACGCAGCTCATGGAGAATTACCGTGAGCGGGTGATCGTGATCTTTGCGGGCTACCCGGAGAAGATGAAGACCTTCCTCGACCAGAATGAGGGACTGCGCAGCCGTATTTCCTTCCATCTGAACTTCCCGGACTACAACCCGGAGGAGCTGCTCGAGATCCTGCGCTTCCATGCCGGCAAGCGCGAATACACCATCGCAGAGGACGCGATCCCGGCCATCCGGGAGATCCTTTCAGACGCCGTCTGTCAGGAGAACTACGGCAACGGCCGCTATGTCCGCAATCTGCTCGAGCAGGCGATCATCCGTCAGTCCAGCCGACTGTACAATCTGGATCCGGAGCAGAAGCTCACAGCGGCGGAGATGTGTCTGCTGCGTGCAGAGGACTTTGCTCCTGTCACACTTGGCATTGCAGAAGCCGCACACCCGCAGATCGGCTTTGCCGTATAAGCATTCGCCATCGTCAGCACCGCAGCAATTGCGGTGCTGGCCACAGCTCACAGAAAGGAAGATCGGTATGATTCGCACCATGATCCAGGAACTGTATACCAATACCAATGACAGCGGCATTCTGCTGCTGCATGACACTCCACGCGGCGAGGAGATCAGCGCAGGCTGGCGCTTCCGCAAGTGCCGGATGCACTGGAAGGACACCGACGAACTCATCCACACGATCGAGGAGCTGTGTCTCGCGCTCGAGGATCTGGCGGAGTACTACCGCACCAGCGGTGAGCCCCTCGGGAGCTGCCCGAAGGTGTACCCGGAGACGGAGGAGGATCCGGAGCTCGCACAGACCATGACGCGCATGATAGTCCACTGGATGCTCTGGCTTGACGGCTATGACCTGAGCGATCCGGAAGTGATCGCAGAGCTGAATGAGAAGGTATGCGGCCATGAGGCAGTTGTGCGGATGCACCGGTACTGCAGGGTGCTGAGCCTGCAGGCGCCCTCCATCATTGCAGAGGCGGAGAAGCATCATCTGATCCAAGCGTATGTGCTCCGGGAATGCTGTGAGTCGTCGGAATGCGCCGATCTGTCACAGGAGCCATACCGTGACGGACAGACCGGCTGCTTTGACCGGCAGGATCTGACAGCGGTATTCCGGATGCTGCATGAAGATAGCTCTTTGCTGCCGGAGCCGGAGACGGGGTATGTCCTGCTGGTGTCGGACATCTTCTCCGACTGCCGCTCCGATCTGATGTGCCGCATCAAAGAAGTCAGGAAGGCCGTGGACAAGGCACACGCTACCCTTCTGGCCAGCGAACAGGAGATATTGCGCCTGCGCTATGGCCTCGATGACGGTGTCCGGATGCGTGTGGATGAGATCGCGCTCAGGTGTAACCGGCCGACCGAGGTCGTCCGGGAAAAGGAGGCGCATGCGATGCGCAAGCTGCGGCATCCCTCCAGGAGCAGAAAGCTTGCGGCGCTGCTGTAGGAGAAACCGACCCTATCCAAAGGAGGAGCTGCTATGTGTAAGATGTACAATGAGGAAAAGATTGTGGCGTGGGTCATCGACGGTGTACTAACTTGCTTTGACGACACTGCCGCGACCGATTTCGAGATCCCCGATACTGTGACCGCGATTGCAGGGACTGCGTTTGCCGGGTGCAGTCGCCTTGTGTCGCTGACGATTCCCCCCAGCGTGCAGGAAATCGCAGAGGGCGCCTTTGACGGCTGCACGAGCCTTGCAGAGATCATCGTCCCCGAGGATTTTACGCTGCTCGATGGGGATGCCCTGCTGGACACCAAGTGGTTCCGGGAGCATGAGGACGGCCTGATCATCCTCGGGGCAACCTTCCTCGGCTACAGGGGCTTTACGGATGATGTCACTGTTCCGGCTGGCATCCGGCGGATCGCTGCGGGTGCATTTGTCCAGTTCGGCCGTGCGGCATCCGTGCGGCTGCCCGATACGATCCGGATTATGGATGCGGGGGCGTTCCCGAAGGATTGCGAGCCGGTCATCAGCTGGTACAGAGTCTGATGCACCGGCGGCTGCTCATGCAGCAAAAAACAGCCTCCCCCTCCGGGAGGGGGAGCGCTGCTATACCTGTAAAAACTGGCGTAATTGTTCAATGAACGCCTTCTCATGCTCTTTGAGCTCGTCATCGTTTGCGCCGTCCTGCACGGAGAAAATGCCAAAGCGTATTTGAGCATCGGAAATGCCGAACAGCGGAAATTCACACTCGTCCGGTGCCGGACGTGATGTTTGGGAGGGGTAGATCAGCCCTGCACCGCGCAGACGCTGCCCCTTTTTTGGCAGCGCGTGTGCCAGATAGCAGGCATAGGTATGCACCTGCCGCAGATCACCGAGATCCACATCATGATGTGCAGCATCGTACCGCATCTTCTTGAACTTGGCATCGAGCACATACACATCGCCGGTTCTGGTGTTGGTGAGCACAAAGTCGGGGTAGTTGTGCGTTCCGAAAAAGGAACCCACGTAGATTGGAATGCGGTACTGCACGTTGACTTCCCATTCGCTCCCGAGATGGCGGTGCATGAGCTCATAGAGATAGGTCTCCCACAAGAAGGAGGCATCCATCAGGTAGCTGCATCCATTGCTGGATTCGCCGGTGCCCATCAAATCTTCGCTTTGCAGTAGCATCTGTGCAAATTGCAGCGGCTGCCGGAAGCCGGCATAGAGGCTGTTGTGCAGGCAGGGCTCCTGCAGGATATGTCTGACCGTATGTGCCGCTGGCTTTTTCCGCGAGGCATTTTCGCTCAGGAAGCGGTCAATGCTGCGCAGCTCAGGCAGGATGTGATTCTGATCGGTCGCCTTGCACTTCCGGAGGGCAGCGTACAGCACATCCAGTACATTCCGGATCGGGACGCGCTCAGGGTACTGTGAGGTCAGCTTCTTGTCAAAGCGCGTCAGATCGTCATTCACATAGGCGTTGAGATCCAGTTCACCGCGGATGCTGTAGCCGCGCTCCCGGAGTGTATTGTAACGCTGGGGAAAGCCTGTTCCGGAG
>JAIKWY010000036.1 GCA_024684395.1 Oscillospiraceae bacterium | reverse complement strand
CGGCGTTTATACCACGGTCGAAGCGTCGATCGACTCCCGGACATGGCGCTCCTGCACTACGCAGGAGGAAGATCTGCATGTGAAGCTCCCCGGCGGCATCGAGCCGGGAACGTGGAACGTCTGTCTGCGTCTGTCTGTCGGCGAACAGAGCGTGCAGGATGCCGCACTGCGGACGGTGCGCTTTGCGAATCCCGGCATATGGAATGCCTCGCTGGGCGGCAATTGTCTCGGGCATATCACCGTGACGGAGACATCCGACAAGCAGCAGGCTGCCGATCAGAGCATTTCCGCAGGCGGCGAAGCATCGCAGGCGGTGTTCTATACCGTCAATAACGCCATCACCCTTGACGGCGAACGTTCGAGCGACAGCGAATGGACGGAGGACACGCTCCTTGCTGCGCAGGACGGGCATTCCCTCTATGTGACGAATGATGACCGGTATCTCTACATCGCTGCGGAGATCCCGAACACCGCCAAGCAGCCGGTCGTGAACCTCCGGGTGGAGAATCCGGTGACGGGGAAGACCTACTGGTTCTACCGCCAGTCCGCCGGGTGGATCTATTACAGTGACGGCGACCACAGCGGCATCCAGCTCAAAAGCTCCGGCGATTTCATGGAGTTCCGCATCGAGCTCGGCAAGGCGATGGCGCTTGAAACTGGCTTGCAGCTCGGGAAGATCACTGTTTTCCTACAGGATGAGGCGGATGAATGGGCGGGCGCCGGGGATATTTCCGGCAGCGGGTACACTGTCACTCCAGGCGTTTTTCTCTACACCGCTTTTCAGCAGCTCACGCTGACAGAAGGGGAGACCTATACCATGCAGGCACCGCTTTCCACGGAGAATGCCGTGATCACATGGCTGCATGACGGGCAGGAGGTCGGCACGGGTGCTTCCTACACGCTCCCGGCGGTCTCCGGCAGCGACAAGGGGCTGTACAGTGTCCGCATCCAGACGGATGCCGGTGCGGAGCTGACGAAGGACATCTGCGAGATCACGGATGTAGTGCAAAAGAACGCTTTGCGTGGCGATGTCAATTCTGACGGCATCGTGGATGAGACCGATGTGCGCTATCTGCAAAACTGGCTGCATCATCATCGCATTTCCCTGACCGGTGATGCCGATCTGAACGGCGACGGCGTTTGGGATGTGTTTGATCTGGCGTTGCTCAAACGGATCGTCGCAGAGCCGAAAATCTGATAGGTACAAAAAGAAGCCGCTGCATTTGCAGCGGCTTCAAATTGCTTAGTTGTGCTTAGTGCTTGTTCGGACCGTAGGTCACCCACTGATAGTGAGCACTCAGCGGCGTTCTGCCATTGAAGGGCTTGAGCCACTCAACGGTGTTATCCTTTGCGTTCGGATCGGATACGCCAGGCCATGTGTTCATCATGATCTTGCCGGCAACCTTCGGCATATCACCGTACATGGTGTGTGCTTCCTTACCGTCAACATACCATGTGATATGGTCGGAATACCAGTCAAAGCCGTAAGTATGGAATGCCTCAGAAGCATCGAAGCCGAGGTCATACATGGACTCGTGGCCGCCCTGGCTGTTGTGGTAGTAGTTGAGCTGTACCTTGGTAGTGTCCTTGCCGAGGATCTCGATGTCGATCTCATCCCACGGATTCTCTACGCCGTTGATCTTATCGGACGGGCCGGTGTAGGTAAAGAAGGAGGATACAACGCCGTCATTCTTGATCGCCTGCATGGAGCACTCATAGTAACCGTAATGATAGAACTCGTTGGTTCTGTACTCAGCACCGGAATACATGTTGTGACCGCCCTTATCCTGGTCGATGGTGAGGGTCAGGCAGCCGCCGTCGAGAGAGGTGTTGGACTCATGCCACCAGCAATCGAATACGGAACCGTTCGTCCAGCCATCGGAAGCGAAGAAGTCGCCAGGATTGCCGGTGCGGAAGTCGGAAACCATTTTCTGGTTTGCCATCATGGGCGTACCCTTGTCCTCGATACCGAACTTGTTGCCCTGCGGAGCCTGTGTCGGCGCCTCAGTCGGAGCCTGTGTAGGAGCCTGCGTGGGTGCCTGGGTCGGAGCCTGTGTAGGAGCCTGTGTCGGTGCCTGAGTCGGCTCTACATACGGAGCATCGCCTACCGGCAGCTTGTCGATCAGCTCTACCAGGAACTTGAGGATGTTCAGGGAATCGGTCTCGTTGACTACGCCGCTGCGGTCAACGTCAGCGTTCTTCTTGCCCTGCTCGGTGAGCTGCTCACCGGTCATGAGGTTTCTGTTCAGCGTGATAACGTCAAGGATATTGACCTGCTTGTCGTTGTTGACATCGCCGTAGAGCGTGTTGCCGGGAGCCTCTGTAAGCGGCTGAGTCGGCTTCTGCGTCGGCTCGACCGGATCAGTCGGTGCCTGCGTCGGCTGAACCACGTCAGCCTTGTAGGTAGCACCCTTCACGCCGCCGACCATCTCGTCTACGAAGAACGGGGTAGTGGTGTCCTCGGTCTCAACGTAAAGCGTCATGCCGGAAGCACCGGTCGGGATGGTGTAGGAAGTGTTGGAAAGCTGTACCCACTTGCCGCTGGTGCCGTCTGCCTCTGCGATGGTATCCCAGCTCTGCTCACCGGAAGCATTGGTGTACTCGAGAGAGAGCTTGAAATGCTCGGAGGAAGTGGTGTTCTGCATCGCCATTGCGCTGAAGCTGTAAGAGCTGCCCGGCTTGAATACGGACGGGCTCAGGCTTCTGCCGATGCCGTTCCAGTAATCGGAAAGGTTGGTCACAGCTGCGGACTTGCTGCCTTTGTAGGAAGCGCTGCTCGATGCAGCAACGGTATCTTCGCCTCTCTGCGTCCAGTCACCCATGCCGTTTTCAAAGGTGTCATAGAAGTAGTAGCCGTTGCTGTCGGTCGGAGCTTCTGTCGGAGGCTCCGTCGGTTCCGGAGTGCCGCCAACGGTGATGACGTTCTTGGTAACGTTCGCACGGCCGGAGCTCTGATAGCCCTCGGCATTCAGCGCAACCTCGGTCAGGTTGAAGCATTTCATGCCAGCCTTTTCCCATTCTGCGAAGTGATCGGATACTGTGATCCGTCCGGAA